>JAWOJY010000139.1:0-53383 GCA_033854515.1 Nitrospirota bacterium | reverse complement strand
GAGCACGACGCCGTTCTTCGACTTCGCGAGGTCCTGCGCCTGCTTCACGATCCGCTGCTTCCGGACCTCGGGATCGATCACGATATAATTCGGCTCTGCCTGGGACGTATAGGACCTGTAGTCTTTGACCAGGAACGCGCCGGGACTCATGAACCGGTGGCCGCGGGAAAGGTTCCCGCTCCTGATGCCGTTCAATTCGAAATCTACCACAGAACCACCCCAGAGGGCAAGTATCCAGTGTACGGGCCGTGCGAACCTGATGTCCTTGTCCATCCAGCGCATAGTCTTCGGAAAAGGAATGGAGAGTATGTAGCCCGAAAGAGCCTCCCTGAGCCAGTCGCCAACATCGCCCCCCTTTTCCTCCACCCTTGCAACAACATAGTCGCCCTTGTCCGTGGACTTTATTGTGAGATCGCCGACGGTCACGCCGTTTTTCTCCGCGAAAACCGTGGCCGCCTTCGTGGGACGTCCATCGGCATCGAAAGCCACCTTCTTCGGCGGCCCGACTACCTCTTTCGAGACGTCCTGCTGACGCTCGGCAAGCTGCTGGGCATAGAGCAGGAGCCTCCTCGGCGTGCCGTACGTCTGGATCGCGCCGTTCTCGATTTGAACGCGGCCCGAGGCGAGGATCGACGTAAAGAGCTCTTTCATTTTTTCGAGGGCCGGGCCGACAAAGCGGGACGGGATTTCCTCGGTCCCGATTTCTAATAAGAATTCTTTGGACAAGAAAAACTCCTAAAACCAGCATGCCGTAGATTTACGCTTATGAACGCAAAGGTAAATGCTTTCCAGGACGTCTTAACTCTTCAGCCAAATTCCCTTTAACGGCGCAAATCCTCGTTTATTTGCGGCCTGAACATCAGGCCGTTTTCAATAACGGAAACCCTTTCTCCTCGCGCTCCGCAAGGTACGCGTGGGCGCAGGCGCGCGCGAGCTTCCGGACGCGGCCGATGTAACCCGTCCGTTCGGTGACGCTGATCGCTCCCGCTGCGTCCAGGAGATTGAAGGTGTGAGAACACTTGAGACAATAATCATACGCCGGAAGCACCACTCCCGCCTTGATGAGTCTTTCGCACTCCTTTTCATAGGCCTCGAACTGGCGGAAGAGCATCTGTGTATCGGAGAGCTCAAAATTGTACTTCGAAAACTGCACTTCCGTGTCGTGGTGAATGTCCCCGTACTTCACGCCCTTGGTCCATGTCAGGTCGTACACGCTGTTTACGCCCTGGAGATACATGGCGATGCGTTCGATACCGTAGGTGAGCTCGGCCGATACCGGTTTGAGATCAATGCCTCCGACCTGTTGGAAATAGGTGAACTGGGTGATCTCCATGCCGTCGAGCCAGACCTCCCATCCGAGCCCCCAAGCGCCGAGCGTCGGAGACTCCCAGTCGTCTTCAACAAAGCGGATGTCGTGCTTCAGGGGATTGATGCCGAAACTCACGAGGCTCTCAAGATAAAGGTCCTGCACGTTCTCAGGCGAAGGCTTCAGGATCACCTGAAACTGGTAGTAGTGCTGCATGCGGTTCGGGTTTTCTCCGTAACGGCCGTCCGTGGGTCTGCGCGACGGCTGGACATAGGCTGTCTTCCACGGCTCGGGACCAAGAACACGGAGAAACGTTGCCGGATGAAATGTTCCCGCCCCCACCTCGGTATCATAAGGCTGGTGAATGACGCAACCCCTTGACGCCCAAAATTGCTGCAAAGTAAGTATAAGTTCCTGAAATGTCAATAAAATTACCCCGGCAAGGAATGATAAAGACAGACTGTTATTATACAAAAAACCCTTATCTTGTCAAGAAAATATCGGCTTCACGTGAGGTTATGCGGCGGAATTATTGAGGAAGAGCCACGCGTTATATGATTGTGGTGGGAGCCGCGCTTTCCACCCGGACATCACACCTGCCACATCATGGCTTCAAAGTCCTCTGTCGGGACTTTGAACTGGATGAAACCCCGGACAGGCCACTTCTCGACCTCGGAGCCATTTCTCTCGACGGTAACGAAGACCTGAACATCGTCATTCGGCTTCACTTTGAGATATTCGAAGGGTACCGCGAGTTCGATGATATCGTTTGCCGCAATGGTGTTGATCACGGCAATCTGCTTTCTGCCGTCATTTTCACCCTGATAGAGCGCTGCGCTGACTCGCCGTTCCTGGGGCATGACCCGGATCTCGATATCCATGCCTTTGGGGCTCAAGAAATTGATGAAGAAGGCCAGCTCGGACACCTTCTCGTCTTTGAGGCTCTGGCTCGGGTCGAGCCTTATGAACATGTTCTTGAGGTCGAAGCCGTAGTAGATATGCGTGATGATGCTCGCGCCGCGGTGCATGGCCCCTCCGCCCTGGCTCACATCGTAGAACCCGGCGGGCAGCCACTCAAAATAATTCGTCACTACGCCGTCGATGACGGGGGTGATGAAAGCAGTGAGTTCCACGGTCGGCAGCGCCTGCCGGTCCTCCCGCAGGATGGGAATGTAGAGTTCATCGGGTACATCGCGGCCGATGATACGGTAGACGTTCATGAGGTGGGTCCTGAACAGAAGGTCGAATTCCTCGTCATTTTCCGAAAAATGATCGTCTCCGTACCACCAGCACCAGTCGCTTCCCTCAGCGATGTAGATCTCCTCCCACGCCTTCGCAAGCCTGGCCGGATCACCGTCGGAGGCGGCGTACTGCGTAAGTTCCTCCCGCGTCTGCGACAGCAGGTCCCATGCGCGGTTGTCCTCCTCATGCCCGATCCAGATTCGAAAGTTCGCGTTTATCCACGAACCTGCATGGAGATGATCGAGACTCGCTTGTGCGGGGTGCTCTTTGAGGTATTCCCCTACGGTCACGCACTTGAGTTCCTGGTCCCGGCTGAGATTTTCGTACAGATACAGGAAGAAGTCCCTGCCGTCGTTCTGGTAATACTCCCAGGCGTTCTCGCCGTCCAGAATGATCGAAACAAGCTGCGGGCCGCCCGTTACCCCTCGTCTGACGCGATGGAGCCGGTCGATCAGATCGCGAACTGCGTTCTTGTAATCCCACTTTGAATACACGAAGCCCACGAGATCGGAGAGCGTGTGGTCGCGGAACACGACGGATACGCGCTTGTCGCCTTTGCCCGCCAGGTAAGGTTTGTAAAGCACTTCTGGATTCTTCATAACCCCGGCGAAATCGCGCTCGATATGGATACCGAGGGAGCGGGCGAGTACGCCCTCGTCCGTGGCGATCCATGTGATCCCGGCATCGGCGAGCAGGGGCACAATCTCCTCGGCCACCGAACCCTCTGCGGGCCACATGCCCGCCGGCCGCCGGCCGAACAGTTTCTCGTGATATTCGATCGCGCGGTCGACCTGCATTTTTGCGTCTTCAGGGTGCGCGAAACGGTTCGAAGGAAGGTGGATATCGGGCGTGGCCACCTTCGCAAGGTCCGTATCATAGAGAAGCGGAAGGATCGGATGGTAGAAGGGCGTGGTGGTAAGCTCGATCCTTCCCGTCTCGGAGAGCCTCTTGTACTCGGGGATGATGAGCGCCATGACCTCGCGTTGTTTCCGGATGAGAAGTTCTTTTTCCGTTTCCATAAAGCCCGAACCCTTCGCCAGAAGTCCCTTCAGAAAAGGATCGGCCTGCTTGAAAAGAGGGTCGAACCATGTGAGATTGAACCAGACCTGAAGATCAAGGTAATCCTGCTCCGTGTAATACCGTGTGGCGTTCTGAAGGTCGTTCGGAGAGACGCTGTAGCCCCTGCGGTCGAGCAGCTGCCAGTAAGCGGGATAGGGTTTGATCATGGTATCCCAGTTGGCCATGAAGAAATTCTTGAGCAGGAAGGTCTTTTCGTCCTGATCGAGGTCCGCTGCAGGCTTCAGAGTAAGAGCAAGGAACTTGTCGGTGGCGCCGTTTCCCACATAGTCTTGTATCTGCTTCAAAAGCGACGGGACGAGATTGAAGGTCTGGTGGATGTCGGGGAAGTCGTTCAGGATGGCCGGCATATCGTAGTAATCTTTGATGCCGTGCATCCGCACCCAGGGAAGGATATAGTTCCCCGCGGGATCATCCTTGTAATAGGGCTGATGCATGTGCCAGACAAAAGCTATATAGAGAGGTTGGTCGGACATGGGAGTGGAGGAAATTTCTTCTTCCTGACCCGGACAAGTGACTGGTTTTTACGTTCTTCCCTCAGGGTTCCCCGTAGTAGTACACTATCTCACCCTTGCGCGCGAGGCCAAGTTTGTCTCTCGCAATTCGCTCAACGTATGCCGGATCGGTTTTGAGCGCCTGGACCTCGGCACGAAGCCTCACATTGTTCTGTTTAAGCTCGGCAATCTCCTCCGTAAGCGCATTGAACTGCGCTTTCATACGATAATACTTCACTACGCCCATCTCACCGAAGACAAATGACACGAGAAGGTACGTGCCGAGGAGGATGCCCGCGGCGATGAGCAGCAGCTTTTTGCGCTCCGTCCGGGCACCGCGCTCAACCTGTGCATAGTTTCGTTTTCTCATTGGTCAATAGACATATCTATCGCGGCTGCCCCGTCATAAGAGTGAAAAATTGAGAGCAATTCTCTCATCATTATTTCGTGCATTTTTCAAATTCTCATTTTAAATATACCACGTCTTCGTGACGCCGGCAATCTAGAGGCTGTAAAAGACCTCTCTGCCCCGGTACACCGCCGCGTCACCGAGTTCCTCCTCGATTCGAATGAGCTGGTTGTACTTTGCGATGCGGTCGGTGCGGGAAAGAGAACCGGTCTTGATCTGTCCCGCATTTGTTGCGACCGCGAGATCGGCGATCGTCGAGTCTTCGCTTTCGCCCGACCGATGAGAAACGACCGCCGTGTATCGCGCGCGCTTGGCCATTTCGATGGCGTCGAGTGTCTCGGTGAGCGTGCCTATTTGGTTGAGCTTGATAAGGATGGAGTTACCGATACGCTCCTCGATGCCTTTCTTGAAGATCTTCGTGTTGGTCACGAAGATATCGTCGCCCACGAGCTGCACTTTTTTGCCGAGGCGGTCGGTCAAAAGTTTCCAGCCTTTCCAGTCTTTCTCGGACATCCCGTCCTCGATGGTAATAATGGGATACTGCCTGATCCAGTTCTCAAAGAACTCCACCATCTGATCGGAGGATTTCTTCTTGCCCTCGCCCTTGAGGTCGTAGACGCCGTTTTCATAGAATTCGCTCGCTGCCGCGTCGAGGCCGAGAAACACTTCCTGCCCCGCCTTGTATCCGGCTTTCGTGATCGCCTCAAGGATCACCTGGACGGCCTCTTCGTTCGACTTGAGGTTCGGCGCAAACCCGCCCTCGTCTCCTACGGCGGTGTTATAGCCTTTTTTCTTGAGCACGGACTTGAGGTTATGGAAAACTTCGGCGCCGATGCGAATTGCTTCGGTCACGGAGGTTGCTCCGGCGGGAATGATCATGAACTCCTGGATGTCGACATTATTGTCCGCATGAACGCCGCCGTTCAACACGTTCATCATGGGTACGGGAAGCTCGCGGGCGTTAGGGCCTCCGAGGTAGTGGTAGAGCGGAAGGCCGGCATCTTCCGCCGCGGCCTTGGCGACGGCAAGCGATACGGCGAGAATTGCGTTCGCGCCGAGCTTGCCCTTGTTCTCGGTGCCGTCGAGGTCGGTCATGGCCCGGTCGATCACAGCCTGCTCCGAAGCGTCCATTCCGAGGAGGGCCGGGGCGATGATCTCTATCACGTTTTTCACGGCCTTCTGCACGCCCTTGCCGAGATACCGCGCGCCCCCGTCCCTGAGTTCGAGGGCCTCGCGCTCTCCGGTCGATGCGCCGCTCGGTACGATGGCGCGGCCCATGATCCCGTTCTCGAGGATGACGTCCGCTTCCACCGTGGGATTACCGCGGGAATCGAGGACCTCCCGCGCGAAAACATCGACGATTTCGCTCATGAAACCTCCCTTGAAAAACATGCATTCTATGCGACGCATGATACACGATAAACGAGCCTTTATCCTCCATCCGCCGTCGTGTACCCTGATTTATCCCTGTCCCAGAATAAATTTCTTTCCCGCTTCTATAAGGTTCTTGATCTTGGCCTCGGATTCCGCTTCGACATAGAGCCGCAACACCGGCTCAGTGCCCGAAGCGCGCATGAGCACCCAACTGTCGTCCTCGAGCATGTATTTGGTTCCGTCCGCGGTGGTTTTCTTGCCCTTGACCCGGAGGCCGCCGAGTTCGGTCAGTGATTGGCTGAGCCGCGCGTTCACGTCCGCGCGATTCGATTCATCGAGGTGGATATTGATTCTCTGGTTGAGTATGGTCCCGACCTCTTTGTACAGCCGCCTGAGCATGTCCTTGAATGACCGTTTTTCGCGTGATGCCATCTCCGCCGCGAGCAGGCAGGCGATAATGCCGTCCTTCTCCGGAACGTGGTCCTTGATGGTCATACCGGCGCTCTCTTCGCCGCCGAAGATAATCTTGCCCTGTACGAGCAGGTCGCCGATGTACTTGAATCCGACGCCTGTTTCATAGACTTCGATGCCGTGCTTTTTTGCGACTGCGTCAATCAGATGCGTCGTGGCGATAGAGCGGGCGGCGCCGCCTTTCCATCCCCGCGTGCAGACGAGATAGTCCAGGAGCAGCGCCAGCGCCTGGTTTGGGTTGATGTAGGTGCCGTCGGCGTCAAGAATTCCAAACCGGTCGGCATCGCCGTCGACGGCAAGGCCGATATCGAATCTTCCCTTTTTCATCAGGGAAGAGAGTTCCGACAGGTTCTCTTCGGATGGATCAGGCGCCCTCCCGCCGAACAGTGCATCACGATGCCCGTGGAGCACCGTGACCGCGCATCCGGCGTCCCTGAGTTCGCTGTCCAGATAATCTCTTCCCGTTCCGTAGAGCACGTCGACGGCTACTTTGAGTTTTGCTTTTCTGATCGGCTCGAAATCGACTTTCTTCCGGAGGTCATCGAGATATACTTTGCGGACGTCGATATCTTCGACAAACCCTTTGGCTCGCGCTTCGGACAGGGCCAGTTTCGCGATGGAATTTTTTTCCGTGAGCGCATTGGCCCTCGCTTCTATATCTTTCGTTGTCTCGGGAAGTGCCGGGCCGCCCCAAGCCGGAGAGAATTTGAGGCCGTTGTACTCGGGCGGATTGTGACTTGCGGTAAAGTTGATGCCTCCTGCCGCTTTTCTCCGTATGATTTCGAACGAAACGGCCGGCGTGGGGACATCCCTCTTGGAGAGATTGGAACGGATTCCGCTCGCGGCAAGGACCGTCACCGCCTCGGCGGCAAATCGTTCCGACATGAAACGCGTGTCGTACCCGACGACAACGCCCTTGTCCTTGAGACCCTGGGCCGCAATGTGGTCTGCGATGGCCAGCGTCACGACCCGCACTCTGTCGAGAGTAAAATCGTCGGCAATTACGCCGCGCCAGCCTGATGTTCCGAATTTTATTTTCACGCCCGACATACGCTTCAAAAATATCATAAAAAAAACGCGTTTGCAACTTAAAAGAGTTTTTTCGGTTTAACGATGGTATCAAAGATCACCGAAGGCCGTCTTTATTCATTTAAAAAGATTGAATGAGGGGAAATTGCGTAACGGGCGGCCTTATGGACCGCCCGTCGACGAGATAAAGAAGAACGCGTGATCAGAGTTGTAAGCTATTGCTGCGGAAAAATCTGCGGTGCGGCAGCCGGTTGCGCTGCCGGCGCAACAGGAGCCGAAGACTGGGATTGCTTCTGAGGTTGAGCCTGGGGCTGGGGCTGCGGCTGCTGTTGTGGTCGTTGCTGTGCAGGAGGTTGGGCCTGCGTTTGAGTTTGAGTTTGAGTCTGAGTCTGAGTCAGCGGCTGCTGCGGCTGTTGTTGCGTCTGAGGTTGCACCGGCTGTTCAACAGGCTGCACCTGAGGCTTGGGCCTGGGCTTGGGCTTTGCAACGGGCAATGGTTTTTCAATATCTTCCTGGCCCACGATGCCTGAGCGCTCAACGGCAAGGTCTCTGACCACGGCGTTTTTCGCTCCCTTCACCGTAAGCTCTTCGCCGTTCAGAAGCAATTTTACGGCCCCGACGTTGCTGTAGCTGAGAAGGAATCTTTCATCGGCGCTCCAGATAAGGCTCTCGCCTTTCTTAAGGATCGCCTTTTTCTGAGGGCTCGAATCCGTTCTCACGAGGACCCACGTGTCCTCGAGCGCGTCGACTTCCAGGTAGAGTTTCACGGATTGTGCACTCTGCGCGTTCATGTCAACTTGACCGGCGCCCGGTGCACTCACCGTGCGGAGGGCATCGGCGTGGTGCTTCCGGGGAATCGCCGTAAACAGAAAAATGACGAGCGCAAGGAAAATCCCCGCGCCCCAGATGAAAGGTTCGAGCGGGGTTTCCGCCGGCTTCTCCGGTTCCTTTTTTTCGCACGCCGGCTCCTGGCGGTCGGCATCCGCCGACCTGGGTTTCTGCTCGCAGTACCGCTTCAAGACTTCCGATTCGGGGAGGTTCAGGAAGCGCGCGTAATTCTTAAGAAACCCCTTTACAAAGACTTCACCGGGAAGCTTTGCAAAATCCTCTTCTTCGAGTGCTTTGAGATAATTGACTTTTATACGGGTCTGCTGAGCTGCGTCGCGAAGGTCAACTCCCAATGCCTCCCTGGCATCGCTCAAAAAAGTTCCTAACGTTCCCATGAATTCACCTCAGGGTCTTTAAATAGTCTCTTGCCTTTTCGGCAAGCGCGCTTTTCGGGTCGAACTCCACCGTCTTCTTGAACTGCTCGGACGCAGCCTTCTTGTTTCCGTCTTTCAGCAGGGCGAGTCCCAGACTGTAGCGGATGCCTGCGTCTCCCGGTGCGATCTTCATAGCTTCATGAAGCTCACTGATCGATTCCGTAACTCTGCCCGCCTCGAGCAACGCCGTGCCGAGCTTGAGCGAAATCAGGGCGTAGTCCGGCATGTATCGCTTCGACTCCCGGTAAGCGTCGACGGCCTTATCGTACTTCTTTTGCGCCATATACAGGTCCCCCATGTTCAAGTACGGCAGATAAGGCGTGGTATAAAACTTGTTGGCGAGCGCTTTTTTGAATGACCTGATCGCGTCTTTCCATTTCTGCTGCTTGAAATAAACGACCCCGAGCGCGTTGTACGCTTCAGAGAAATCGGAATCCTGATCGATCGCCTTCTCATAAAATTGTGCGGCCTCGTCCAGTTTTCCCTGATAATCGTTGATCAGCCCCAATGCGTAATACGATTGCTTGTAGCCGCTGTCCGATTGAATTGAGCGCTCGAACTCGACTGCGGCGAGCTGGTAGTTTTTGTCGTTGAAATACGACATTCCCTTCATGTAATAACCTTCAGCCATCTTGGTTTTATCCACCGGATTGCCGACAGTAGCGCAGGCCGTCAGTGCCAAGCAGATTATAATTATGGACGCTCTCATTGCTTATGCTCCTTTCAGAACGACGCAAAAAGCCGCGCGAGGGCTTCCTTGTCCCTCGAAACGACGCCGGTTGAACCCTGAATGGCTTTTTTGAGCTCCTGCTTGGGTGGTTTCACGATGCCTGCCTTGACCGCCTCCCTGACCACATCTTCCCGTTTTTTCACCGGAGGAGGCGAAACAGGCTCGACCGCGGCCGCCTTTGATTGTGAAGGAGAAGGTCGTGGTGTCTCCGCAGGTCTTTTTCGCGGCTGGGGAGAGGTTTGCTGCCGTGCCTGAGGCTGCTCCGCAGCCGGAGCGGCTGATTCTACCGTTGCGGATCCGGCAGGCTGTTCTGTCTGCTGCGCATTCGGGGAAGGCTCCGCCGGAGTCGAAGGCTGAGCAGGTGCCGGAGACACCTCTTCTTTCGTCTCGGTCGGTTTCTTCGGGCCCCAGATGTCCTGTTCGTCTATCCAGCGGTTCTTTTCTTCGGAGGACATGACCGCGATGTTTACTTCGTCGAGCACGAAGCCCATGCTCTCGGCAAAACCCCGGGCCTCGTCCTCGACTTCGGCCAGGGTCTCCTCCCGGAACGGGTTGGCGTCATGGGAGTAGTAAAAGCGGCGGTCCGAGCGGGGAAAGTAAAGAGCGATATACGCGGCAAGAGCATTCATTTCCTTGAAAAAAAGGATGTAACACCGTGCATCCTCGACGGTAAGTTCGGGGGTGGCTATCTCATGGATGTTCATGGAGAACAGCATCTTATGGATGCTCCTCTCCTTGATGTTCAGGTCGGTTATGTTCGAATCAGCGGTAAACATACATTCAACCTATCCATACAAGCGGACATGAACGGTGAAAGACTGACCATCGACACGGTTCATGCTCTTACAAGTCTTCAAAATGCGTAAGCCTCTTAAACTCTCTGTATCTGCCCTCGATCTCCTTATATCCCAGGCTCCGGAGCCGGTCGAGGCTGAAAGCTTCCACGTTCAGCGATGCCATTACGCTGCCGAAAATAACGGCTTTCCTCATGCTCTCTTCGGAAAAGTTCATCGTACTGGCAAGGTAGCCCATAAATCCTCCCGCGAAGGTATCACCCGCACCCGTTGGATCGAATACGGATTCGAGCGGGTATGCAGGCGCGCTGAACACGCTGTGACCGTTGAACATGAGCGCGCCGTAGCTTCCCTGCTTGACCACAACCGTCTTCGGGCCCATGGCCTGTACGCTCTTTGCTGCCCTGACGAGACTCGCCTCGCCGGCCAGCTGCCTGATCTCCGCTTCGTTAATGGTCAGAAGGTCCACTTCCTTCAGTGTACGCTTGAGCGCGTCGGGCTTGCTCGAAATCCAGTAGTTCATCGTATCGCAGGCGACCAGTTTCGGCTTCTTGACTTGCCGGACCACATCGAGCTGAATCTCGGGGTCCACGTTCGCCAGAAATACGACATCGGAGTTCTTGTAGTCATCGACGATGACCGGCTTGAACGTCGCCAGCACGTTCAAGTGTGTGGCGAGCGTCTGCGCCTCGTTTAGATCATAGCCGTACTCGCCTTTCCAGCGGAAGGTCTCACCCTCCTGGACTTCAAGGCCTCGGATATCTACATTTTTGCTCTTGAGAAATTGTATGTGCTCCCTGGGGAAGTCCTCGCCTATCACGGCGACGAGCCGGACATCGGTGAAATAACTTGCTGAAGTGGAAAAATAGGTGGCGGAACCGCCGAGAGCGTTATCAACGTTTCCGAAAGGGGTTTTGACCGAATCGAGGGCTACCGTACCTACGACAAGTAAACTCATGAAATGTTTAAAACCTCCGCCAGCATTCTTCTTACTTCTTACTTCTTACTTCTTGCTTCTTGCTTCTTACTTCTTACTTCTTTGAGGTACTTCCCAATAATCGGCGCCAAATCTCTCTTGGTCTTTGCCGGAATCAGTTTTTCCGGCGTCATGATCGTGTTCTTGAGCGATTCGCCGCAGGTGCATGTTGTGGCATCGGACAGCAGCCGCACGGCCTCGCGGATCATAGCCTTTGATGTTTCGATGTTTTTCTTCATGACTTCGAGCACCGCCTCGACGGTCACGGCTTCCTCGCTGTGATGCCAGCAGTCGTAGTCCGTTGCAAGGGCGATGGTGCTGTAACAGAGCTCGGCTTCGCGCGCGAGCTTGGCTTCGGTGGCATTCGTCATGCCGATCACGTCCACGTCCCACTTCCTGTATATGAGCGACTCGGCCCGCGTCGAAAACTGCGGCCCTTCCATGCAGAGATACGTACCGCCCCTGCGCACGTTGGCTCCGACGGTAACGCCCGATTGCGCAAGAACACCGGAAAGATGAGAGCAGACCGGATCCGCCATGCCCACGTGAGCGACCACGCCGTCCCCGAAAAAAGTGCTCCGCCTGTGTTTCGTGTGGTCGTAGAACTGATCCGGGATCACGATGTCGCCGGGCTTGATCTCTTCCTTCATGCTGCCCACGGCGCTCACCGAGATGAGCCGCTCCACGCCGAGCTTCTTCATGCCGTAGATGTTCGCGCGGTAATTGATGTCCGTCGGCAGGATGCGGTGCCCGCGGCCGTGTCTCGGGAGAAAGGCCACCCGCCTGCCGTGGATCGTGCCGATGATATAATCGTCGGAAGGCTTGCCGAAGGGGGTCGTGACCTTCACGGTCTTGACGTCCGTAAGCCCTTCCATCTCGTAGAGCCCGCTGCCGCCGATAACGCCGATGCGTACTGCTTCGAGTTTCTCGGTCTTCTTTGCCACCCCTGTTGTTCTCCTTGAGGCCATCATGATTGCGCCCCGATATGCCACAGAGAGCAAGTAGCGGAACGTGCCGCGTCATGCGCGGAAGAATACTCTGCGCCATGGCCTTTGCTCTATGCGACACTCTACCCTTGCGCTGCGCTCTGCTCTGCTTCTTTCCTTGATTCCAGTCCCTCAAGGAGTTCGACGGGCTTTTCCGGAATGATGGTGGAGATGGCGTGCTTGTACACGAGTTGCTGGTTCTCCTGCTTCATGAGAATGACGAAGTTGTCGAAGCCTTTGATAGTTCCCGTGAGCCTGGCCCCGTTGACAAGATACATCGTCACTGGTATCTTCTCTTTCCGCATCTGGTTCAAAAAAATGTCCTGGAGATTCACTTGCGACTTTCCCATCCACCCCTCCCGTGAAGCAACCGAACGAACCGACGTGCACTGATGGCGCTTCGAAACAAAATAATTTTTGTAATCTTATACCAACTTATTTGAAATTTCAACGCTTTTCTTTATCTCTTCGGCGATTGCACCCGTCTGTGAGAGCCCGGTAACATCCACCCAGACGGCCTCGGGCTCTCTGCGGAACCACGTGAACTGCCGTTTGGCATAGCGCTTCGTGTCGCGCTTCAGCAGGGTCACGGCGTCCTTCCGTGAGGAACGGCCGAGGAATACATTCATGAAATGTCTGTAGCCCAGTCCCTGCATTGAAGGAAGCTCGGGGCTGTATCCCCGGTCGAAAAAATTTTCGACCTCGGCTTCCAGTCCCTCTGCAATCATCCGGTCTACGCGCTGTTCGATCCGGGGATAGAGTTCCTCCCGGTCTCTCGAAAGGAAGAGCAGTTTGAAGTGGTACCGCCTTTCCCGGAAGGCATGCTCACGCTGGAAATCCGATATGGTCCTGTCTCTGAGATAGTACACTTCAAGCGCCCGGATCGTGCGCCTGAGGTCATTCGGATGGATCCTGACCGCGGCAGCGGCATCGACTTTCGCCAGTTCGGAATATAAAGTCCCTTCTCCTCCGTCCGCCTCTCGCTGAAGGAGCTTTTCACGAAGATCGATATCCGCCGGAGGCCCGTGGAACAGTCCGCGCATCAGCGCCCGGATATACAGCCCGGTGCCGCCGACCACAAGCGGAACACCGCCTGCGGACAGAATCGCATCGATGGCTGTCCGTGCGTCCCTGAGATAGTCGCCGACGCTGTAGGGTTGCGCGGGGTCGACGACGTCGATCATGTAATGGTAGATAAGGCTTCGCTGTTCTCTGGTTGGTTTGGCCGAGCCGATGTCCATGCCGCGGTAGATCTGCATGGAATCTGCGCTCACGATCTCGGCTCCGAGTTCCTGCGCCAGGATGATGGACGCGTCGGTCTTACCGACGGCCGTTGGTCCGGCGATGATAAGGATGGGTTTGATTTTGTGATAACTCATCAGTCGTTCGGCGTGCGTTGTCCGGCTCTGCGTCGAATCATCGCAACACTATTAAAAACTACTATAAAACCGCGAAAAAGGCAAGGCGTATCTCCCGGCGCTATCCTGTAAATTACAGGAGATTTCCGGATGGAACAGCCTTTGCCCATCCTCCGATGCTCGCCAGATATTTCCAACTTTTTGACTCGGGAAATCACATCTTTGAACTATCGCTTTCCCACTGAAGCCGCCACGTTCTTCAGTCCCGCTTCATAGTTCGGGAACCGCAAATTCCATCCGAGTTCGCGCTTTGCCTTCTCGTTCGATACCGGCAGTCGTGTGGACAAAGAAACCGCCGCATAGCGCGACGTCAATCGTACCAACCAGAGCGGTATGGACCGGGGTCGGGGCGCGCCGAGTGCGTGTGCCGCAAACAAAAGAAAATCCTTGTTATTTACGGGCTCGTCGTCAACGATATTATAGATCGCCCCGTGGCGGCCGCGCTCCAACGCGACGACGATCGCAGAAACGGCATCAATGCTGTGAATCCAGGATTTGGTTCCGTCCGTGCCTCGGACAGCCGGAAAGGCCCGCTTGAACAGCATCTGCACCGCGAACTGCGTCGAAGGGACATCCGGGCCGTACAAAAGCCCGAAACGAAGGACGACCGCCTCGATCAGGCCTTTTCGGTCGGCGTCCAGCAGCTGGTTTTCAAGAGATCTCACGGCGCCGACCATTCCCCGCATCAACCCGAACTTTTCCTCCGGCTGCAACGCGTCCGTTTCCACTTTCTTCGCTTCGCCATGGTCGCCGTATCCATAAGCGAATATCATGGATTCTCCGACAATGCGCCTGGCGCCGGCGGCAATCGAGGCGCGCAGCAGATTCGCGGTGCCGACCGTCCTCAGTTTATTCGTCGCCGCCATGTGGGAGACGCGGAGCGGGCCTTTCTTTGGAATCGCGGTAAGGAGATGAACGACATGGTCCGGACGGGAATCGCGAACGACGCTCTCGAGAGCCGCGGCATCAAGTGCGTCGGCCACCACAATCTCAGCGCCCAATTTTTCGAGGATCGGTCGCTTTGCAGGCGTCCGTGTGAGGCCTATTACCTGATGGTTTCGCGCCACAAGTTCCCGAACCAGAGGCATTCCCAGGGTGCCTGTCGCTCCGGCGATCAAGACTCTCATTATCCTCACCTCCCGCGGTCAATGGCTGTTGCGCAATTCATAATTCAAGTATAATGGAAATTTGCGATGACGTGGCCCGGGGCACTGAGCAGGAAACAACTTAGAGGCAAGAAAGAAATCGCAAGGGACAGGAATGGATGATCGCCGGACTCTTACATTCTTTTGAACATTTTTTTTATATCTTCGAGAGAAAAAAAGATGACCGCAGGCCTTCCATGGGGGCAGGTATGAGGCATCCGGCAGGAGAAGAGATCATGAAGGAGCCTTTCCATCTCCCGCTGGTCGAGATGACGGTGGACCTTGATCGCGGGGTGACAGGCCATGACGCTAAGGATGGCATCACGAAGCTCTTCCAACTTTCTGCTTTTGCCGTGGACGTTCACTTCGTCGAGTATATCGAGCAGTAATTTCTTGTAATCCGTTCCGACGAGAAGGGACGGCACGGCCTTTATCATAAACGTACTGCCGCCGAAGGCTTCCACGATGAACCCCAGCTTGTTGAGTTCAGGCAGGTACTCCGTAAGCAGTTCGCCCTGTGAGGGACCGAGCTCTACCTGGGCCGGCATGAGCAGATGCTGGAGGGGGATGCTCCCGGCGCCGAACTGGTCCTGGAGCTTTTCGAAAAGCACCCGTTCATGCGCCGCGTGCTGGTCGATGATCGCCATGCCTTCCTGAGACTGGGCGATGATGAACGAGTCGTGGACCTGGGCGAGAGGAGATAATAGTTCGGCGTTCAGCGTTGGGAGTGCGGAGTGGGAAGCGGGAGAATCTTTAAAACCTGCTTGGGATGCACCAGACCCGGCAGCACCCCTCACCTCGGTTCTCTCCCCCAAGGTAAAAGGGTGTCCGGGCTGCATTCCGAATTCCGCACTTTCAAGGTAATCTGAAACGGCCTCCCTCACTCTGTCAGCGCTCGACGGAGAGGAAGGCGTACCCGATCCTCTCAGCCCTTCCCGTATCAGGTCCCGAACCAGGTCATGAATTTGTGACTGGTTGCGAAATCGAATCTCCGCCTTCGCGGGATGCACGTTCACGTCCACGAGTGCGGGATCGATTTCCATGAAGATAAACGCGACGGGATGCCGGTCGCGCATGAGCATGTCTCCGTATGCGCCGTAAAGCGCGTGGGTGAGTGACTGATTTCTTACCGCTCGACGGTTCACGTAGAAGTCCTGATACGTCCGGTCGGCGCGGGTATAGGCCGGTCGGCCCAAAAGACCGGACACCTGGATCACGTCCCGTCCTCCTGAAAACTCAATGAGATTTTCAGCAATCTCACTTCCGTAAAGCTGAAATGCCCTCTCCTTTACTTGTACGGAGGCGGGGAGATCGAGCACCGTTTTTTTGTTGTGGGCAAGCCTGAAGCGGACGGAAGGATGGGCCATGGCCTGACGGGACACCGCAGTAAGGATGTGGGAAAATTCAGTCGCGGGACTTTTCAGAAATTTGAGCCGCGCCGGCGTATTGTAGAACAGATGCTCTACTTCTATGGAGGCTCCCTGCGGGGCCGCGGCGTCCGATACGGCCTTGACCGTTCCGCCCTCAATTTCTATCATCGTCGCCGAAGATGCCCCGCGTTCACAGGTGAGCACCCTCACCTGGGACACGGATGCGATGCTCGAAAGCGCCTCGCCGCGAAAACCCATGGTGCGGATGGCCTCGAGGTCGGCGTCGGTTGTTATCTTGCTCGTGGCATGGCGTTCGAAAGCAACACGCGCGTCCTCTCCCGACATTCCGCTGCCGTTGTCCGTGACGCGGATCAACCGTCGTCCCGCCTGCTCGATATCGATTGAAATTTCCGTCGCTTCGGCATCGATCGAATTTTCGATCAGTTCCTTGACCACAGATGCCGGCCGTTCAACGACCTCGCCTGCGGCGATCTTGTTGATGACGTGATCGGGGAGTATTTTGATCTTTGACGGCATAATATTCAGACAACAGACGACGAAGACAGAACACAGAGGACAGACAAATGCAAATCGATTTCTGCCTTCGTCTGACTTCTTTGCTCTGACCTCTGTCTTCTGTCAGTACCCCAGCTTCGCCTTCTCCTGGTTTGCGACCACAACGATAACGAGGTTGTCGGGACGAAGATATTTCTTTGCAACTCTAAGGACGTCCTCTCTCGTTACCGCATTGATGAGGCCGGCGTACTTCTGGGGATAGTCCAGCCCGAGGTTGTAGATCTCGATGGACGTGAGCATACCAGCAATCTTGGCCGAAGTGTCCATGCGGAGCGGAAAGCTGCCGGTAAGATAGGCCTTGGCGTCGGCAAGCTCCTTTTCGGACACCAGTTCTGTCCGCATGCGGCGGATCTCTTTGAGCGTCTCCGAGATGACCTCGTTCGCCGACTCGTTTTTGGTCTGAATGTCTACTGAGAACGCACCTGGTTCTTTCTGCGCGGCGAATGAGCTGTGCACATCATACGCAAGCCCACGGTTGTCGCGAATATTGTCCACGAGGCGGGAACTGAAGCCGCCGCCGCCCAGAATATAGTTCATGATCGTCACTGCGTAAAAGTCGGGGTTCTCCCGGCTGATGCCGATGTGTCCGATGTTGATGTTCGCCTGGGTGATGTCCTTGTTGATCTTGATCACGATGGTCTTGTCGATCACCGGCGGCGCTACAGGGGCGGGCATGGGCTGATCATTTTTCCGCCAGTCCTTGAAATATTCGTTCAGGAGAGAGACGATCTTCTTCTCGTTCACGTCTCCGACTACGGCGATGACCGTGTTGTTCGGGCTGTAGCGGGCGCTGTAAAAATCGACGATGTCCTGGCGGGTGAGTTTCGGCAGATAGGCGGCCACATCGTCACCCGTCCTGCCGTAGGCGTTCTCGCCGAATACCGCCTTTGCAAAGGCTTCACCTGTCACAATGCCGGGCTCTTCCTTCTGACGTTTGATCTCCGCCAGCGTTTCCTTGACCTTGCGGTCGATCTCCGCCTGGTCGAAAACAGGATGCATAAGCACATCGGAAAGAAGGTCCAGACCGGTCCGGATGTCTTTCGTAAGCACCCTCAGGCTCGCCGATGCGTAGTCGTCACCGCCGGAGGTCGAGAGCGAGCCGCCGATAAAATCGATCTCCCGGCTGATCTGGCTCGCCGTTCGTTTTACGGTACCCTGCATGAGGAGCGACGCCGTAATGGAGGCCAGCCCCGGTTTTGCCTCGGACACCGCCGTGTTCCCGGCCTTGATTGCCGCGCTCACCGTAACCATGGGGATGTCGTGTTTTTCGGAGAGCAGGAGGACCATGCCATTGTCGAGCATGATGCGCTTGCCGAGCGGCCGGGCGGCAAACGAATCAAGAGGTAATTGACAAACCATTACAAGCATCGCAAGCACAATAAATTTTGTAAGCTTCATTTTATTTATTCCGCCTCTATATCAGCCTTAAAATATGCTTTTTACGCCCTGCAATATTCAATTCTTCGTCGGTATGAGTATTCCCACCGTCCTGTTGTCCTCTGAGAAATACTGCTTCGCCACACGCTGCACGTCTTCCTTGGTGACCGCCCTGATGCCGTCCAGGTATGTATTGAGCAGCTTCCAGCTCGCCACCGACTCATACTCTCCGAGCAGCATGGCCTGGTAAAAGATCGAATCCTGGCCCATGATGAAGCCTGCCTCGATCTGGTTCTTGGCCTTCTGAAGTTCCTCGTCCGTCACCGGCGTTGTCTTCAGCTTGTCGATCTCCGCATAGATCCCCTTCTCTACCTCTTCAGTGGTCTTGCCCGGCATCACGCCGGCATAGACGTAAAACATGTCGGGATCGTTCGAGACGTCGTCGTAGTCTCCGCCCGCATACAGCGCGAGCTGTTTCTCATAGACCAGGGATTTGTACAGTCGCGAACTTTTGCCCGAGGAGAGGACCGCTTGCAAGACCTCGAGGGCGTACGAGTCGGGATGTTTGAGGTCGGGCGTGTGATACCCGGCGAACACCGCAGGCAGTTCTGCCTGCTTCTTCACAACGATCCTGCGTTCTCCTGTCTGCGCGGGCTCGATTGCTCCGACTTTGGGGACCCCCGGCCCGCGCGGAATGGAGCCGAAGTATTTTTCGATCATGGGAAAAAGTTTCTTTGTATCGAAATCCCCGACGACGACAAGGGTCGCGTTGTCCGGGGCGTAGTACGTGCGGTAATACCTGTAGAGGTCGTCGCGCGTGATATTGCCGATGTCCGCCATCCAGCCGATGACCGGCCAGTGGTAGGGATGGGCCATGAACGCCGCGGCCATCATCTGTTCCACCATGGTGCTGACTGGATCATCTTCGGTCCTCAAGCGTCGCTCTTCCATGACAACCTTGCGCTCGGACTGGAACTCTTTGGGGTCGAGAAGAAGGTGCTCCATCCTGTCCGATTCGAGATCGAGGGATATCCCGATCCGGTCGGCGGAGAAATTTTCGAAATAGGCGGTATAGTCCTTGCCGGTAAAGGCGTTATCGTTCCCGCCGTTCCGCTGTATGATCTGGGAGAACGTTTTCGGCCCGTGCTTCTTCGTGCCCTTGAACATCATGTGTTCGAGCAGGTGCGATATGCCGGTCTTGCCGAGCTGCTCGTTCCGGGAACCGACCTTGTACCAGATCTGGAAAGTGACCACCGGCGCCTTATGGTCTTCTTTCATAAGCACCTTCAGCCCGTTCGGCAGCACTTTTTCGGTTACGTTAAAATCCTGCCCCCGCGCCGGAACTGCCGCCGCGAGAAAAAGCAGTACTACCGCAATGATCTGTCTGCGATATTTCATGCCTGTTTCACCGTCCGAATATATTGAACTTTGCACTTAGAACTTTGAATTTGTCTTATTTAACTCCCGTGTGTCCGAAGCCGCCGGTCCCTCTCGCGGTATCGTTGAGCGCATCAACTTTTCTGAACTCCGCTCTGGCCACCTTGACAAAAACGATCTGGGCGATACGATCGCCGCGACGAACCGTGAACGGCCTGTCGCTGAAATTGAACAGGATGACGCCGATCTCCCCCCGGTAGTCCGCATCGATGGTGCCGGGAGCGTTCAGCATGCCGATGCCGTGCTTGAGCGCGAGTCCGCTCCGCGGCCGTACCTGCCCCTCGTAGCCCTCGGGGATGGCAACGGCGATGCCCGTGGGAATGAGTTTCCACGTTCCGGGCATGATGTCGGTTTCGCCGGTTATCGCTGCACATAAATCCACCCCTGCGGAATGTTCGGTCTGATAATGCGGGAGAGGAATGCCGTCGGAATTCCGGAGCTGTTTTATTTCAACCGTGAGATTATCAGACATATTCATAATACAGCAAAGAGCAGAGAGCATAGCGCAAAGGGTCCAGGGATCCGATTTTCACTATGCCCTCTGCTCCATATTCTCTGCGCTATGCCCCTATATCTCCAGCACCGAATCCGGCACGTCCGCACTGCTCAAGGGGCCGAGTATCGTCAGTGCGATATTCTCCCGGACGAAGAGCTGCCGGGCCAGATCCTGCACCTGCGCCCCCGTCACCTTCTCTACTCCTTTGACGATGTCGTCGATTGAGAGGTACTTGCCGAAGTAGATCTCCTGGCGTGCGATCCTGCTCATGTGGCTGTTGCTGCTTTCGAGAGAGAGGATGAGATTCCCCTTGATCTGGTTCTTGACCTTCGATTCCTCCGCGGGGGTAATCCCCTCCTCCTTGATCTTTTTGAATTCCCTGATCACCAGACGCACCACCTCGAGCGCATTCGTAGGGTCCGCCCCGGCGTACACCGTGAGGAGACCGGTATCCCTGTATGACATGATATAGGAATATATGGAATAGGCCAGCGCATTCTGTTCGCGCACTTCCTGAAACAGGCGGGAACTCATGCTGCTGCCGAGCACGCCGTTGAGAGCAGAAATCACGTACCGGTCTTCATGAGTATAATTGATCCCCTTGCAGCCGATGCAGATCTGGACCTGCTCGAGCTGTTTCTTTTTCACCACCGCCGCACGCGTGAATGCAGGGGTTGCCTCCTGCTTGGGAATGCCGTTCCTCGAGAGTTTGCCGAAACTGGAGTTCAAGAGGTCCACGAGCCGCGCATGCTCGAAATTCCCGGCAACGGAGATAACGATTTCCTTGGGACTATAGTAGTTTTCGATATAGGTGATGATGTCCTTGTGCGTAAGCGACTTGATCGTCTCCTTGGTGCCGAGGATGGGGCGGCCGAGAGGGTTGTCCGGCCAGACCGTGCTCGTGAGGAGTTCGTGGATATAGTCGTCCGGCGTGTCCTCCACTCCCTTGATCTCCTCGAGAATCACTTTTCGCTCTTTCTCCATCTCGGCAGGCTCGAACTTCGAACTCAGGAGGATGTCGGAAAGAATGTTGATGGCGACGGGCAGATGTTCATCCATTACCTTGACGTAATAGGTGGTCGTTTCCTGGGAGGTGAATGCGTTCATCTCGCCGCCGAGAGAATCCATCTCGATCGCGATGTCCTTCGCGGTCCGTTTCTCGGTGCCCTTGAAGAACATGTGCTCGATAAAGTGCGAGACGCCGCCGACTTGAGGCGGTTCGTGCCGTGAGCCCACTTTCACCCACACGCCGATGGACACCGAGCGGGACTTCGGCAGGGTTTCGGACACGACCCGTATCCCGTTGGAAAGGGTGTCTTTTCTGTACATTAATTATTTCTCTTTCTGGTTCTGGCTGCTGTGTCCGTGCTGGGCCGCGCGCTCCTGAATGATCTTCTGCGACAGGTGGCTGGGGACGTCTTCGTACCCGTAGAACTCCATGGTGTATATTCCCCTGCCGCTTGTGAGGGAGTTGAGCGTGGGGGCGTATGACAGCATCTCGGACATGGGCACGAGCGCCTTGATAGTCTGACCGTTGGCCTGGGGCACAACGCCCTGGACCTTGCCGCGTCGCGAGTTGAGATCGCCGATCACGGCCCCGAGCGTATCGTCGGGAGAGATTACCTCAACGTTCATGATCGGTTCGAGGAGCACGGGCTTTGCATTGGCCACCGCTTTTTTGAAGGCCATGGATGCGGCGATCTTGAACGCCATTTCCGAGGAGTCGACGGTGTGATACGAACCGTCGTAGAGCGTGACGCGGACGTCCACGAGGGGGTAGCCCGCAAGGTAGCCCTCATGCATGGCCTCGACGACGCCCTTTTCGACCGCGGGGACGTACTGCCTCGGGATCACGCCTCCCACGATCTTGTCCACGAATTCGAATCCGCTGCCGCGCGGCAGAGGCTCGACCTCAAGCCAGGCGTCGCCGTACTGACCGTGGCCGCCGGTCTGTTTTTTGTATTTGCCCTGGGCGCTCGCCTTGGTCCTGATGGTCTCCTTGTAGGGGACCTTCGGGGTCTTCATCGTCACGTCCACCCCGAACTTGCGCTTCAGTTTTTCGAGCGTCACTTCGAGGTGCACCTGCCCCATGCCCGAAAGGATCATCTCCTTGGTCTGTTCGTCGAAGGCGAATCGCAGCGTCGGGTCTTCATCGAGAAGCTTATGGATGCCGGCGCTCACCTTGTCCTCGTCTCCGCGCGACTTGGGCTCGATGGCGAACGACATCACCGGGTCGAGGAATTGCGCGAACGCGAACACGATCGGCTGCGCGTCGTTACACAGGGTATCGCCGGTGAGGGTCTCCTTGAGTTTTGCCACGGCGCCGATCTGGCCCGCGGAGAGCGTCTGCACGGGGACTTGCTTCTTGCCCTGGATGTGGAACAGGGACCCTATTTTTTCCTTGACCTCCTTGGTAGAGTTGTAGACCGTGGAATCTGCCTTGAGCGTGCCGGAATAAACCCGTACGAGGGAGAGTTTGCCCGCGAAGGGGTCGATGATGGTCTTGAAGACGAGCGCGGAAAGCGGCTCCTCCGCCAGAGGTTTCCGCACCGCCTCTTTGCCTGACTTCGGGTCAGTGCCTTTGATCGGTACAATCCCCGCCCGTTCCATCGGCGACGGCAGGCAGAGGACCAGCGCGTCCATGAGTTGCGGGATGCCCATGTTCCTGACCGGCGAACCGCAGAGCACCGGCAAAAGGCCGCCGGCGAGCGTCCCGTGCTTGAGCCCGGCAATGATGTCTTCCTGCGGCAGGTCGCCCTTTTCCAGATATTTCTCGAGCAGGCTGTCCTCGGTCTCGGCGATCTGCTCGACGAGCTTCTTGCGGTACGCGGCGGCGTCCTGCTTCATGTTCTCCGGGATTTCTTTCTCTTCCGTCTTGTCGCTGCCGTCGGAGGCAAAATAAAGGGCCTTCATCCTGATGAGATCGACGACGCCCGTGAAGTTGGCCTCGAGGCCGATGGGAAGCTGGAGGATGAGGGCGCCCTTGCAGAAGTACTTTTCCATATCGCCCACGGCGCGGAAGAAATCGGCCCGTTCCTTGTCGAGTTTGCTGACGAAAGCCACGCGCGGTATCTCGTAATCGCAGGCGAACTTGTATATCTTTTCAGTCTCGGCCTTGACGCCGGAAATCGCGGAAACGATGACGATGGCGCCGTCCGCGGCGCGGAGCGTGCCCTTGGTCTCTTCGAGGAAGTTGATGTAACCGGGAGTGTCGATGATATTGACCCGCACGCCCTTCCAGTCCACATAGCCGAGGGCCGCAGTGATGGTGATCTTCCGGGCGATTTCCTCGGGCTCATGCATGAACACCGACGTGCCGTTGTCCACGCTCCCCTGGAGGTCCACGGCGCCGCCGGCGTAGAGCATTGCATCGGCAAGCGATGTTTTGCCTGCCGCCCCGTGCGAAAGAATGGCGATGTTGCGGATTTCCTTGACGTCAGTGTTTTTCATAAGACGCTCCTTTTGGAATAATAGAACGGGTGTATCTTATGAACTACCATATCTCGGACTTTATTTTACCACCCTGCTTGAGCAGCACGTCGGCCACGGCTTCATTGAAAAAATTCGTGTTCTGGCGGAGGTTTTCGTCCACCATGCTGTCGTAGTATTTTCTCCCCTCGCTCAGCTCTTCTGCCAGGATCTCGAAGAGGTTGTCTTTCTCGATTCCCTCCTTGACCTTCGGCTGGTTGTACATGAGAATATCGGAAAGGATCGTCCGCGCCAGCCTTTTCGCCTCGTCTTGGTTCGTAATGAGTCGCATGGTCCCGCAGCCCCTCAGGCAAGGATCTCGACTATGACCGGTTTATATTTCTGGGTTTTCTCCACCTTCTTATTATACTTCCGGATGAAGAGGAATGAGACCGCAAGGCTCACCATACCCAGGACAAACGCCCAAAAGTCCGAGTTTTGTTCACCGATGAATTTCATGGCGATGTTCTTGCCGACAATCGCGCCGGCTACGAGCGCCGCCATCGGGATGCCGTACAGGATGATCGATGCCTTGAGGTACATCTGTGGCGCCACTACGACCTTCACCTTCTGGCCCTTGCTCGCGCCGAGGGGGTTGGCCGCATCCATGTATGATTGATCACCGGGATGACAGATCCCGGACGCCGCACACTGTTCGCACGCGCTCTTCTTTAGAATCGCAACCTTGGCCTGTCCGCCGCTGGTCTCGACTATTATGCCTTCTTCTTCGATCATAATGCTTTACCTCAACTGCTCACGGTTCCAGGCGGAACCGCTGACCTTGAACTTTCACATTATTATACCATTCTCTGCGGTGACTCGGACAGGCTCTTTTTTGAGATTTCCCCAACCCGGACAAGCCGGAACAAAAAGCCTGCCACCCCCGCTCCGTTTCAAAAATATCATTGACGCGGGACGGGGAAAGACACCAAGACACGAAGAAAATCAATCATTCACATGCTCATGATGGTGAGCGAGTCAAACCAATGTTTCTTTGTGAACTTCGTGACCTTCGCCTGCGCCCAGCGCTTACGAGTGCCCCTTGCGAGTGCAGGGTGAGCCTCGTGGTGAAAAATTTTAGTCACTAACCCTGCCTGGACGCCCGCAGAAGCTTGTACTCGATGCTGTCGACGAGCGCCTGCCAACTCGCCTCGATCACGTTCTCGGACACGCCCACGGTGCCCCACTTCGCCTTTCCGTCTCCGGACTCGATAAGCACCCGCACCTTCGATGCCGTGCCTTCCGCCGCGGTCAGCACCCGCACCTTGTAGTCGAGCAGCCGCACGTTTTCAAGCCCTTTGCCCGGGAAGTACTTGGGCAGTACTTTGCGCAGCGCCTTGTCCAGCGCGTTCACCGGGCCGTTGCCCCAGGCCGCGGTGTGCTCCATCTGGCCGCCCACCTCCACCGTGATCGTAGCCTCGCTCACCGGATGAGGGTCGACTTTCCGCTTTTCCGTCAAGATGCGATAATCGATCCGGTCGAACATGTTGAAGACCGATTCATAGCTGTGGCCCGCGCGAAGCATAAGGAGCTCGAGCGAGCCTTCGGCGCCCTCGAACTCATACCCCTCGTTCTCGAGCTGTTTCACCTTTTTCAGGATCTCGTGCAGTTCGGGACTGTCCTTGGCAAGCCGGATGTTGAGTTCCGCGGCCTTCTGGAGGATGTTGCTCTTTCCCGCCATATCGGACACCAGAATCCGGCGCTTGTTCCCCACCTGCTCCGGCACGACATGCTCATAGGTAAGCGGGGTCTTGGCCACGGCGTCCACGTGCACGCCCGCTTTATGGGCAAAGGCGCTGTCTCCGATATAGGGCTGGCGCTTGCGGTGAGGCAGGTTCGCAAGCTCGTCCACATAGCGTGAGAGTTCGCGGAGGTTCGCAAGACTCGCGTCTGAAACGCAGTCGACGCCCATCTTTAATTTAAGCGCCGGGATGACCGAGCAGAGGTTGGCGTTCCCGCACCGTTCTCCGTAGCCGTTTACGGTGCCGTGGACCTGGACTGCGCCCAGTCTGACGGCAGCCAATGAATTCGCTACGGCGAGCTCCGCGTCGTTATGCGCATGAATGCCGAAAGGCGCCTTGATCCGTTTCCTGACGTCGGCGATAATCGACTCGAGTTCGTGCGGAAGGGTCCCGCCGTTCGTGTCGCAGAGCACAAGGCAATCGGCGCCCGCGGCCTCTGCGGCAAGCAGCGCCTCAACGGCGTACCCGGAGTTGGCCTTGTACCCGTCGAAAAAGTGCTCGGCATCGTAAAAGACCTCGTCCATGTGCTTTTTCAGAAAGACCACCGAATCGCCGATCATCCGGATGTTTTCGTTCAGCGTAGTCTTGAGCGCCTTGAGGACATGCATGTCCCACGACTTGCCGAAAATGGTCGCAACCGGTGCGCCGGAAGAGACCAGCGCTTTCAGGCTCGGGTCTTCCGAAGCCGTGAGCTTTGCCCGCCGCGTGGCCCCGAAGGCGACAAGTTTCGCCTTTTTGAGCCTGACTCGGCGCATCTCCCTGAAAAACTCCACGTCCCGGGGATTGGAGCCGGGCCAGCCGCCCTCGATATAGTGAACGCCGAACTGGTCGAGTTTTCTGGCCACGCGCACCATGTCCTCGACCGAGAAGTTCACGTCCTCGGCCTGCGCCCCGTCCCGGAGCGTGGTGTCATATAGGTAAACCGTCTGCTTCATACGTAATGACTTTCACCACTAAGACACAAAGACACAAAGTTTTAAAATTTTTTTTTTAGTGTCATGGTGCCTTCGTGGCATATCTTTTCGCTTTTCTACGCCGCCTTCTCCATCTCGAATGCGTCATGAAGGACCCGGACGGCGAGCTCCGTGTACTTTGCGTCGATCACGCAGGAGATCTTGATCTCCGACGTGCTGATCATCATGATATTGATGCCCTCCTTGGCGAGGGCGGAGAACATCTTCGCGGCAACTCCCGAGTGCGAGCGCATACCGACGCCGATGATCGAAACCTTGGCTATGTCTTCCTTCAGGTTCACGCCCCTGGCGGCGATTTCTGCGACAACCTTCTTCATGACTTCCATGATCTTTTTGGAGTCGGTCTTGGGCACGGTAAAGGACATGTCCGTAAGGCCTCCCTCGCCGATGTTCTGAATGATCATGTCCACGACAATGTTGCTGCTCGATATTTCGCCGAATATCTTCGCCGCGACTCCCGGTTTGTCCGGCACTCCCGTCACCGTCACCTTCACCTGGTTTTTATCGAACGCCACGCCGGACACCACCACTTTCTCCATATCGGAATCCTCCTTGGTCACGAGGGTGCCGGGATTGTCGTTGAAACTCGAGAGCACCCTTACGGGAACGTTATATTTTTTTGCAAACTCCACCGAACGTGTCTGGAGGACCTTTGCGCCGAGGCTCGCCATCTCGAGCATTTCGTCATAGGATATTTTGTCCAGTTTCCTCGCCTGCGGCACCATATTGGGGTCCGTGGTATACACTCCGTCCACGTCGGTGTAGATATCGCAGTAATCCGCTTTGAGCGCGGCAGCAACCGCCACGGCTGTCAGATCCGAGCCTCCGCGGCCGAGTGTGGTTACGTCGTCGGAGTGCTCCGTGATCCCCTGAAAACCGGCGACCACGGCGATCTTGCCTTCCTTGATCGCATTTTTGATCCGATCGCCTGTGATCTTCTCGATCCGGGCCTTCGTGTGGACGCCGTCCGAGATGATCCCCGCCTGCCTGCCCGTGAAGGACTGCGCGTGGTGCCCGCATGCCTGAATGGCCATTGCCAGAAGGGCGATCGTAACGCGCTCTCCCGTGGACACGAGCATGTCCATCTCCCGCGGGTCGGGGTTGTCGCTCACCTGTGACGCGAGGTTGATGAGTTTGTCGGTCTCGCCGCTCATGGCCGAGACAACCACCACCACGTCGTGGCCTTCCTCCTTCGCCCGGCACACGCGCCTGGCCACATTCTTGATCCGTTCGGGATTCCCCACGGACGTGCCGCCGTATTTCTGAACTATGAGCACCCACCCTCTCTTTTTCACCACAAAGTCACTAAGGCACGAAGAACTGCCAAAATTCACTTTGTGTCTTTGTGCCTTCGTGGTAAAGTTGTTATCTTTTTAAGAAATAATCCATCAGCTTCCAGCCTTCTTGAAAGACCACTGCATCTGGGGCGTCTGCAATCTTCTCGTCGTACGTTCTCGGCGGCCCCTTCCGCTCCGACCTGCTGTCGTAGATAACGAACGGAACGGGCTCCGCGGAATGCGTCCGGATCTCGATCGGCGTGGGGTGGTCGGGAAGCACCATGATCCGGTATTCGTCGAACTGCTTCATGCCGTGGACAATGTTGCCGACGATGAATTCGTCGAAATTCTCGATGGCTTTGATCTTGCCTGCGGCGTCGCCCGCATGCCCGGCCTCATCCGGGGCCTCGACGTGGACATAGGCGATATCTTTCGTCTTGAGCGCCCAGAGCGCGTGCTCTGCCTTGCCTACATAGTTGGTGTCGAGCCAGCCCGTTGCGCCGGGCACGTCAATGACCTCGAACCCTGCGTATACCCCGATGCCCTTGGTGAGGTCCACGGCCGATATCATGGCGCCTTCGAGCCCGTACTTCTCCTTGAACGTCGGCATGTTCGGCCTGCGGCCCTGGCCCCAGAGCCAGATGCTGTTTGCCGGACGTTTTCCGTTTTCCAGCCTGGTTTTGTTCACCGGATGGGCCATGAGCAGGTCCGTGGATGACTCCATCAGACCGTTAATTATGTCGTCTCCCTCGCCGCGGGGAAGATAGTCGGCAATGTCCTTGTCCTGGATGTCGTGGGGAGGGGTGCACTCAATCCTGTCCTTTCCCCCTTTCCAGACCATGAGGTGACGGTAGCTCACGCCGGGATAGAACTTGATGCGATCTGTGCCGAGCTTGCCGTCGATCTCCTCGATGAGCTGTCGCGCCTCTTCCGAGGTGATATGGCCGGCGCTGAAATCCTCCATGACCGCCTTGCGTCCGGACGCCGATTTACCGCCCGTGATGCGCAGGGTCACCAGATTGCAGCGGAACGCCACGTCGTCCGGTCCGAGTTCGACGCCGATGCTCGCCGCCTCGAGCGGAGAACGGCCGGTATAGTATTTTGCAGGATCGTACCCGAACACGCTGAGGTTGGCCACGTCGCTGCCGGGAGGAAACCCCGGGGGGACGGTGAGGACCATCCCTACCCGGCCCAGGCTCGCAAGCCGGTCCAAATTCGGCGTTTTCGCCGCCTGCAGACAGGTTCTGCCGCCGAGTTCCGCAATGGCCCTGTCCGCCATTCCATCGCCGACTAAGATAATGTATTTCATACGTTCAGGTAAATAGGCCCGCGGGGAAAACAGGGGCGAGGGGCACGGCGAAAGGTTTTCACGCCGTACGCGCCCACGCCTCACGCTTTTTTCTCATGCACGGCGGGCGTCTTTACAGAGCGGCATCATCAGCTTATGAATTCGCCTTCCACCGCTTCGACCTTCACGCCGCGCTCTTTGAGGTATTTGATGCCTTCCTCGAGTTTCTTTTCGGACCCCTCCAGCTCGAGCACTACTTCACCGACGCTTTCGGTGACCTTGGCCCGCCTGATGTTCGGCATCACATCGTACTTCTTGGCCATAGTGAAAATCACGGGCTCCTTGATCAGTTCCTGCGGAAAAGTCAGCTTGACCCTCTTCGTTGCCATGTTGCCTCCTTGTCTTCTGCGGGGATGTGGTCTGATTTATCTGTGTCCGCCGGCGATTGCCGGAACGATCGATACGTTGTCGCCGTCCTTGAGCGTGGTCTCTTCCTTGTTTACGAAGCGAATGTCCTCTTCGTTTACGTAGATGTTGATAAATCGCCGGATCTTTCCGCCGTCCGAAAGGCGCTCTTTCATGCCGGGATAATCCTTCTCGAGGGCGTCCACGAGTTCCATGATGTTCCTGGCCTTGCACTCCACTTCCGCTTTTCCGTTCGTCAGCTTCTGTAACGGGGTGGGAACCATCACTTTTACAGACATCTATTTTCCCTCCTGATCAGCAAAATCAACCGCGGAGATACCGGGAAAATCGGGTCCCTGAATTTCTCCGTGACTTCCGCGACTCTGTGGTAAAAATCAACCGATCTTCTTGAAAAACTCCTCGAAGGCCTCGATATTAGGTTTGATCGGGTCCGGTTTCCGGAGATGTTCCACGACCGCTTCCGTGGTCTTGAGGCCGTTTCCGGTGATGCAGATGACGAGCGTCCCATCCCGGGATATCTTTCCCGACTCTACGAGCTTTTGCGCAGCGGACACGGTCACGCCGCCCGCGGTCTCGGCGAATACGCCCTCGGCCTCGGCAAGGAGTTTGATCGCATCCACGATCTCCCGGTCCGACGAATCCGCTCCGTAACCGCCCGTGTCCCTCGTTATCTTGGCCGCGTAATAGCCGTCGGCGGGGTTCCCGATAGCGAGTGATTTCGCAATGGTCCTGGGCTTCACCGGTCTTATGACATCGCTCCCCTCCTTGATTGCCGCGGTGATCGGGTTGCAACCCGTGGCCTGTGCGGCGAACACCCTGGTCGTGACCGGGGGAACAAGGCCGATTTTTTCAAGCTCTTTGAAAGACTTCCATATCTTCGTCATGAGCGACCCGCTTGCATTGGGCACCACGATGCTGTCCGGCGTCTTCCACCCGAGCTGCTCGGCAATCTCGAACCCTACGGATTTGGAGCCCTCGCCGTAAAACGGGCGGATATTGATGTTCACAAAGGCCCACCGGTACTTGTTCGCGATTTCGGAGCAGAGACGGTTCACCTCATCGTAATTGCCGTCGACGGGCACGAGGGTCGGCCGGTAAATGAGCGAGTTTATGGTCTTCGAAAGCTCGAGGTCCGCCGGCGTGAAAATGAAACGGTTCATGCCCGCGCGCGCAGCCTGGGCCGCAACCGAGTTGGCGAGGTTCCCGGTCGACGCGCACGCCGCAGTATCGAACCCGAACTCCCTGGCCTTCGTAAGGGCAACGGCCACGACGCGGTCCTTGAAGGACAGGGTCGGGTGGTTCACGGAGTCGTCCTTGAGATAGACCTCCTTCACGCCCCATGCCTTGGCGAGGTTCTTGGCTTTCATGAGCGGCGTGAAGCCCGTATCGAAGCCTGTGACGGGATCGCCGTCGACCGGCAGAAGCTCGCGGTACCGCCACATATGGTGCGGCCGCGACTCGATCTTCCGCCTCGTCATGTCCCTTTTGACGGCGTCATAATCGTAGGTCACCTCAAGGGGTCCGAAGCAGAACTCGCACACATATATCGGATCGATCTTGTATTCCCTGCCGCACTCCACGCAGCGCAGGCCGTTTACATACGTCATCTGCTACGTTCCCTCCGAAATAACGTTCACCGGGACTTCCGTGATATCACCTTCAACTATGGTAAACCCTTTTACGACTGGGTTCTTTTTATCCACGAGCGAGACGATGACATATACCGCTTCCGGATAATACGCCAGCTCTACATCGGTCGGGGACGGAAACGCAGGACCGCCGGGGTGAGAGTGATAAATGCTGACCAGATCGAGATTCGCTTCCCGCATCTCCCGGATCACCCGAAAATGATCCTTCGAGTCGATCTGGTACGATGTCGGACTCGGCTTTTCGTTCGCGAGCGAGTATACTCGTTCGACCCTGCCGTCCCTGCCCGCGAGGATCCCGCATGCCTCGTTGGGATATTCGCGGCCGCAGTGTTCGTACATACTCTGAAGGTCGGCCTTCTTTATTGTCAGCATCGGAACAGACGCCCTCTTCTCCCGTCACTGTTCATCGGGCCGGGGGAAAACCATCTCGCCCGTCACCTCGCGCCTGGCGCCTTACGGTCTCTCAATGACTCATCGAACAGAACTGCTCGTAATCGATCAGTTCTGTTATCGTCGGATGATCGCCGCAGACGGGACATTCACGGTTTCTCGGGACCTTGACCCTGCGGAAGCTCATGTCGAGAGCGTTCCACAAAAGGAGCGATCCCTTGAGAGGCGTGCCGATATCGAGTATCGCCTTGATCACCTCGGTCGCCTGAATGGTCCCGATCACGCCGGTCACCACTCCGAGGATGCCCGCTTCCTGGCAGGACGGCACCATGCCCGGCGGAGGCGGGACCTCGAACAGGCAGCGATAACAGGGCCCGGCGCCCGGGAAAATGGTCATCACCTGGCCCTCGAACCGGAACACCGCGGCGCTCACGAGCGTCTTCCCGAGCATCACGCAGGCATCGTTCACGAGATACCTCGTGGGGAAGTTGTCGCTCCCGTCCACGACGATGTCGTAGTCTTTGATGATGTCCATGATGTTCCTGGACGAGAGCCGTTCCTTGTGCGTGACCACCTTCACGTCATGATTCAGGGCCTCATACGTCTCCCTCGCCGAATCGGCCTTGAACACGCCGATACGGCTCGTGTTGTGCGCGATCTGGCGCTGAAGGTTGGACAGCTCGACCCGGTCGTTGTCGATCACGCCGATCGTGCCCACGCCGGCCGCCGCAAGGTAGTACCCGACCGGAGAGCCGAGCCCTCCCGCTCCCACGAGCACCACCTTTGCGTTCAATATTTTCTCCTGTCCGTCCCCTCCGACTTCCGGCAACAGGATATGTCTGCTGTAACGCAGTATCTGGTCTTCGGTAAAATCCATTCGTTATTCCCTTTTCGCCGCAAAGAGACCAAGACACGAAGTTTTTCTTGGCGTCTTCGCGTCTCAGCGGCACAAGCCTTACGGATTTTATTTTTTCTTTTCCCTGTCTTTCCTCACCACGATCCGCCAGTCCGTGTCGTTTATCTTCTCTACCTTTAAAACCTTCTGCCCCTCGTTCTCCATGCTCTTCGGAACATTCTCTATGGCGGGTTTGTGATCGACGATGATCTCGAGGACCTCGCCGATATTCATCTTCTCAATGGCCAGCTTGGACCTGACGAATGTGTAGGGACAGACCTGGCCTTTTATATCGAGCGTCTTTGCGACCTTGAATTCCTCCCCCATAAACCACCTCCGATGCAGGATGCATGATACATGAATTATTTTCAATGCTCCCGCCGTCCTGCATCCTGTATCGTGCATCATGTACCGTCTTGCTCTACCCCTGTCTTCCTTCTTCCACCCTGATCACCACCGTGGTGCCGGCCACGCAATCCATGGTATCGATTTCGACGAGCGCCTTCCGCACGTCGCGCTCGACGGCTTCGTGGGTCATCATCACCACAGGCACGGCCTCATCGATCCTGCGTCCCTTCTGGATCACCGAGGAGATGCTGATGTTGTTCTTGCCGAGCACCCCGGAGATGCGCGACATTACCCCCGGCTTGTCGATCGCCGAGAACCGCAGGTAATAGCAGGACGTAATGTCGTCCATCTTCCGTATCTTGAGGGGCTTCCGCTCCCGGAAGGCCGCCACCGGGCAGCGGTCCGCGCAGTGCGCCAGGATGTCCCTGGCGATATCGATGATGTCGCTCACCACCGCGCTGCCGGTCGGCATGTCTCCGGCCCCTCTGCCGTAAAACATGGTCGATCCGACGGCGTCGCCGACCACCGAGAGAGCGTTGTAGACGCCGTCCACCGTCGCTATGGGATAGGTCTCGGGCAGCATCGTGGGATGCACCCGCGCCTCGATCTCGCCGTCGACCATCTTGGTGATCGCAAGGAGTTTGATCTTATAGCCGAATTCACGCGCGAAATCGATGTCCACGGGAGTGATCTTCGAGATCCCTTCGGTGTAGATGTCGTCGAATTTGACGGGCGTGCCGAAAGCCAGCATCGTGAGAATCGCGAGCTTGTGCGCGGAATCGATGCCCTCAATGTCGAAGGTCGGGTCGGTCTCGGCATATCCCTTGGCCTGGGCCTCCTCCAGGACCTCGTCGAACTTTCTTCCGGCGTTCGTCATGAGCGTCAGGATGTAGTTGCATGTGCCGTTCACGATGCCGTAAATGGACTCGATGCGGTTCGCGGCAAGCCCGTTCCGAAGCGATCGGAGGATCGGGATGCCGCCGGCCACGGACGCTTCGAAGCCGAGGGTCACGCCCGCCTTCTCCGCCGCGCCGTAGATCTCCTCTCCGTGTACGGCGAGGAGCGCCTTGTTTGCGGTCACCACGTGTTTTTTGTTCTTAATCGCTTCGAGGATGAATTCCTTCGCTGGCTTGTACCCGCCGATCAGTTCGACGACGATGTCGATGTCGGGATCGGTCAGCAGGTCCTGCGCGCTGGTCGTCAACCGGACGCCCGGAAGCTTTATGCCGCGGTCCCGCTTGATGTCGAGGTCCGATATTTTTCTGAGCACGACGGGGGCGCCGAGCCGCCGCCTGATGATGTCCGCGTTCTCGATAAGGATGCGGGCCGTGCCCGTGCCCACGGTGCCTAAGCCGATAATACCGACGTTGATTGAATTCTTCGATGCCATTTTACTCCGCCTTCATAAGAGAACAGATCACGGGTCAAGGGGCCGGTCAGGGTTTCGAATCTCCTGCATTCACCGGACCCTTTGCCGCCGGACCCGGACCCTATCTTTGCAGCGCTTGTTTGATGCCTTTGGTTGCCTGGCGCAGCCGGTGCTCATTTTCGATGAGCGCGAACCGCACGTACCCGTCCCCGTATTCTCCGAACCCGACGCCGGGAGAGACCGCGACTTTGGCCTCTTTGATGAGGTGCTTGGAGAACTCGAGCGATCCCATTTTTCTGAACGGTTCGGGGATCTCGGCCCACACGAACATGGTGGCCTTGGGTTTCTCCACGTGCCAGCCCGCTTTGCCCAGGCCTTCGATGAGCACGTCGCGGCGCGACTGGTACATGTCTGAAATCTCCTTGACGCATTCCTGCGGGCCGTTGAGAGCGATGATCGAAGCGATCTGGATCGGCTGGAACATGCCGTAGTCCAGGTAGCTCTTGATTTTGATCAGCGCTCCCACGATTTCCCTGCTGCCGCAGCAGAACCCGACGCGCCAGCCGGCCATGTTGTAGCTTTTGGTCAGGCTGTAGAACTCGACGCCCACGTCCTTGGCGCCTTTCGCCTGAAGGAAGCTCGGGGCGCGGTAGCCGTCGAAGTTGAGGTCCGCGTACGCCAGATCGTGGAGCACGATAATGTTGTTCTCCCCTGCGAAGTCCGCTATCTTCTGGAAGAAGGCCCCATCCACCACGGCGGTGGTCGGATTGTTCGGGAAGTTGATGATCAGCATCTTCGGCCGCGGCCAGGTATTCTTGAACGCCTCCTGCATGTCGGAGAAAAAGTCGCTGTCTTTCTTGAGCGGGATCGAACGCACCTCGCCGCCCGCGATGATAACGGCATAGGGATGAATCGGATACGCAGGCGTGGTCGTAAGCACCACGTCTCCCGGCTCGACTGTGGCCAGCGCGAGGTGCGAGAGACCTTCCTTTGAGCCGATGGTCACGACAGCCTCCGATTCCGGGTCGAGGTCCACGTCGTAACGTCGCTTGTACCAGTCGCAGATGGCCGTGCGGAGTTTGGTAATGCCCTTCGAAGCGGAATACCGGTGGTTCTTCGGGTTCTGGGCGGCTTCGACGAGTTTGTCCACGATATGATGGGGCGTGCCCTGGTCGGGGTTCCCCATGCCGAGATCGATGATGTCCTCGCCGCGATGGCGCGCCTCGATCTTCATCGTGTTCACGATCGAAAAAACATACGGTGGCAGCCTCTTGATTCTGCCGAAACGCTCACCCATTGCCTGTTCCTTCTTTCACAACGGACGGTTGGACCTAACTCCGCACAATTAAAGAGTAAAATTGATAATAAAACAGACGGGAAACTTTGTCAATAAGAAATCCTGAAACAAAGCGCGCTCAGAGGCTGGAAACAGCGTAAACACGGGGTTTTCGCGCACAAAAAGGCTTTTCCCCAAGGACTGCGCACGTTTTCCCGCGGGGCGGACGGTTACCCGGCCGTCCGCATGAGGGCGAGGAATTTTCTTATCCTTTCCGCGTTCGTCCCCAGATCGCTTTTCCCCACGCGCGATTCAGACCGGATATCGACACGGCTGCCGTTCCCGTCCGGCGTGATGCGTATCACGATGTCGTCCTTGAATCCGAACCAGAACGTGGTGGCGGTCGCCTCGATCCGTCCCTCCTTCTTTTGGGCATCCACGATCTTCCATCCCATGTTACTCGCGACGCGCAGCGCTTTGTCGAAAGCCCTGTCGGGAGGCGCGGTCAAAATAAGCGGAACGATGTCGGGATATGCCTTAAGCTGCTGCTCAGCGACCTCCGGCCCTCCGTACGCGGCCGGATTGGGGGCGTTCTTGCGGAGCGCGAGAACGGCCATGAAACGCGGCGGATTCTTCGTGTCCGTCGTGATGTCATGGATCGGGGGAACGTGTGCCGCGGCATGCAGCCAGTTCCAGGGAACAGCGGCCGTCGCCAGTCCGATGATAAGCCCGATGAGGGCCGTGAAAAAACCTCTCTTCGCTCTCGAAAACAAAACGACCAGCGCCCCGGTCAGGCTCATCACCGCGGCGAGCAGGGCGCCTATTGCGGCCCATTTCAGGATGGTGAAACCCGTAAGGAAATTCCACCAGCCGAAACGGTGGCCGAACCCCGACATCACGGCGGCAATTCCCGCGAGAACGGCAAGACGGAGTCCGAACACGGCGATTCCGGAGGTTTCCTTCTTCTCGCTCATGTCACTCTTCTCCTATTTTCTTCATGAGGTCCCGGTAGTCCTCCTCGGTGTCCATGTCGAGGACCACGCCCTCATCCGCCACGTCGACGCAGCGCACCCTTCCCTGATCCTTGTTTACGACGTCCTTCAGAGTGGCGCTGGAAAAAATCTCGTCGATGACCGATCTCGGGAAAAGGCTCGGATGCCCCCTTCGCCCGTTATAGACAGGGATAATGATTTTCTCCGGGTCTTCCAGGTGGACGCGGACTATAGCTTTGAGCGTCTTCGTCGAAACGAGGGGATGATCGGAGAGACACACGAGGACGCCCGATGAGGGAACGTCGAGGGCGGAAAGGCCGCTCCGCACGGAATCGGCCATTTCGCTCTTCGGGCGGGTATTGCGCACGATGTTTACGGGAAGTCCTCGCAGGGCATCTGCTATTTCCGCGCCCCGGGCGCCGACAACGACGACGATGTTCCGAATGCCGGATGCCAGGATCGAGTCGAGACAGCGCCTGATCGCGGGCTTAGGGCCGAGGGGGAGGAGCGGCTTCGATCGTCCCATCCTCGTGGATGAGCCTGCTGCAAGAAGAACGGCTGATACCCGGTGCGCCATGTTCTCTCCTCCGCCCGATGATCTGCGCCATGATGCTCACAGCGATCTCTTCGGGAGTCACCGAGCCGATGGGGAGCCCGACGGGGATCACGACGCGGCCGATGTCGTCGTTCGAGAAGCCGCCCTCCTCGAGCGCCTTGAAGAGGATCGCCTTTTTCCGCTTGCTTCCCAGGAGCCCCACGTACCGCGCCCTGGTCTTGAGGGCGGCCTGCACCGCGATGAGGTCGTGATTATGCCCGCGCGTGGCGACCACGATGTAGGAGCTTTCGTCGATCGGCACATGTTCGAAGGCGCGCTCGAAATCCTTCACGAAGAGATCGTCGGCGTCGGGGATATTTTCCCTGTTCGCGTATTCCTCTCGGTCGTCCACGACGGTCACCCTGAACCCGCAGAACCGGGCCAGCCGGGCGAGCATCTTTCCCACGTGGCCGGCGCCGAGGATCACGAGGTGCGGTTCGAGAAGCACGGGCTCGATGTAAACGAGGACCTTTCCCCCGCAGACCAGGCCTCCCTTGCGCTCGGTGAGTTCGAAGGGGATCGTCTGGGGATTGCCGTCCTTGATGGACATGAGCGCCGCCTGGATCACCTCGGCCTCGAGGCATCCTCCGCCCAGTGTCCCCATGATTGACCCGTCGTCCCTGACGAGCATCTTCGCCCCCTGCTTTTGGGGCGACGACCCCAAACACTGCACGATCGTGGCGACGGCAGAGGGCCGCCCCTGCCTCTTGAGCCGCAAGACCTCTTCATATATCTGCATGGAATCTGTATGTGCCTCCCCGCATCTTCATAACATGATTGCTCTTGCATTCCTGCGGTAAGTCCGCGTTCAGAAAGATTGTATCACATTTTGGGCGCTAAGGAATCAAATTCTTCTCAAAATGGCAAGAAAAAATTTACGCGAAGGCGCTCCCTATTGCTTGTCAGCTTGCAAGCTTGCAGGCTTGAAAGCCTCTAAAACCTTCGCGACCCGGCGTGGCCATCGCGTCTTGGCAATTCAAAGGTTTTGGTTCCGGTTTGTTCGGGTTAGGGATTTTTCTTATGCTTTTTTCAGCGCCTCCAGGACCGTCCCCGGTTTCATCGGCAGGTTCCTCAGCCTGATCCCCGCCGCGGTGAAGACGCCGTTCGCCACCGCGGGGGCTATAGGAGGCACGCCGGGCTCGCCGATGCCGCCGAGCTTCTCGTTGCTCGTGACGATGTGGACATCGACCTCGGGCGCTTCGTCCATGCGAAGGAGGTCGTAGTTTTCAAAGTTATCGGTTTTGACGCCGCCGTCGGCGATTTCGATCTTCTCCTTGAGAGCCGCGCTCAATCCCATGGCGATCCCGCCCATCATCTGCGCGGCCACGATGCCGGGATTGATCGAGGAGCCGCAGTCCACAGCGCAGGTGACCTTGTGCACCTTGATCGTTCCGTCCCGTTTGTTGACGGAGACTTCCGCCACCTCGGCAACGTAGGTCCCGAAGGAGAGCTGATACGCGATGCCGCGGGCCTGGCCCTTTGCGAGCGGCTTTCCCCATCCCGCCTTTTCGGCAGCAACTTCGAGCACGCGCCGGGCACGCGGATGATTTTTGAGAAGGCCGAGTCGAAATTCGAGGGGGTCCCTGCCGGCCGCGTGGGCCATCTCGTCGACAAAGCTCTCCACGGTAAAAGCATTATGGGAGCTGCCCACGGAACGCCAGAACCCCACAGGCACGGGCAGATCCATCCTTACGTACTCGACGGAAAGATTCGGGATTTCGTATTCCATGTTTTTCAGGCCCTCGACTGCGGCCGGATCGATGCCGTCCTTGAGGCGTTCGGGGAAGACGCGGGCAAAGATGGACGGGCAGACGATTTTGTGCGACCAGGCCGTAAGTCGTCCGTCCGCACCGACTCCTCCCCGGATCCGGGAACAGTTGGCCGGCCGGTAGTAGTCGTGCTGCATGTCCTCTTCCCGCTTCCAGACGAGCTTGACGGGTTTGCCGGTGGTTCTTGACAGATAGAGCGCCTCTTCCACAACGTCCGTTTCAAAGCGCCTGCCGAACCCGCCGCCGAGATAGGTCGTGTGGACATTCACCTGCTCCGGTTTCACTCCTGCTATTTTTGCCGCGAGCTTCTGCACGCCCGTCTGGTTCTGCGTCGGCACCCAGACATCGCATCCGTCCTTGCGCACGTGCGCCGTGCAGTTCATGGGTTCCATGGTGGCGTGGGAAAGATAGGGAAGGAGATAGACAGCTTCGACTTTCTTTGCCGCCCCTTCAAGCGCGGCCTTCACATTGCCGTCGTTTCTCGCGCTTAGACCCTGCGAATCCAGGCGGGAAACAAATTCCTTTTCGATGGATGCGGTGTCCATCCCGGGATACGTTGCGTTCTGCCACTTCACCTTCAGCGCTTCCCGTCCGCGCCATGCCGCGTCAATGCTGTCCGCGCAGACTGCGATACCGCCGTAGACGCTCTCCATGCGCGCCACGGCCCGCACTCCCGGAACCTTTTCCGCAGCCTCCCTGTCGAAGGACGCCGGCCCGGCCCCGTATGCCGGCGGCCGGGATATGGCTCCGTAGAGCATGCCGGGGACGAAGGTGTCGATGCCGAACATGGCCCTGCCCGTCGATTTGTCGTAGATGTCGAGCCTGGGCATCGTCTTTCCGATATACCTGAACTGGCCCGGTTTTTTCAGGGCGGGCTTCTGCGGCACGGGCAGTTTCGCCGCCCTCAGGACCAGATTGCCGTAGGAGAGCTGCCGGCTGCTCTTCAGGTGCTTCACCTTGCCTTCGAAGACGGCGCATTCCCGCACCGGCACGCCCCATTCCTGCGCCGCCGCGTTCACGATCATTTCGCGGGCCGCGGCGCCCGCCAGTCGCAGGGGCTCGTACATGTCGCGCACGCTGCTGCTGCCGCCGGTAAATTGCATATTCCGCACAGGGTCTTTATATTGATCACCGGCCGGCGCCGGCAGGAACCGCACCTGTTTCCAGTCCGCATCGAGTTCGTCAGCGATGATCATCGGCAGCGAAGTGTACACTCCCTGCCCCATTTCGGATTTGTTCACGATGACGGTCACGATATTATCCGGCGCGATGCTGAGCCACGCGCTCGGATGAAAAATCGCCGCGTCTTTCCCGAGTTCTTCCGCCGACAGCAGTCTGAACCCCGAGGGTGTCGCAACGGCCGCGACGGTCAGGCCCGCGCCGACCAGGGTCCGTTTGAGGAATTCACGGCGTGAAAGTGTTGTGCTCATGATTATGCTCCTTCCCTCGCGACTGTCTGGATGGCCCGTTTGATCCTCTGATACGTTCCGCAGCGGCAGAGGTTCCCGTTCATGGAATCGATGATCTTCTCTTCCGTGGGATGAGGGTCCTCGATGAGCAGGGCCGCGGCCTGCATGATCTGGCCGGACTGGCAGTATCCGCACTGCGGGACCTCTTCCTTGATCCATATTTTTTTTATGGGGTGGTTCTCCGGAAGCCCTTCTATGGTCGTGATCTTTTTTCCCTGTGCGTCCCCCGCCGGCGTCTGGCACGAGCGCCGGGCCTTTCCGTCGATATGCACGGTGCAGGAACCGCACATGCCGATGCCGCAGCCATACTTTGTGCCCGTGAGCTTGAGATGCTCTCTGATGACCCAAAGTAACGGCACATCGGGAGAGACATCGACCTCGTAGTTTTTGCCGTTCACATTCAGACTTATCATAGTGACACCTCCGAAAAATATTGAAATCCGGCCGCCGGCATGGTGAAACGTTGTGAACTTGTATTCATTTTTTTGCCTGATCAGGGGAATCCAGAGGCGGTTATCGCATATGTTCAAAGCTTATCATTCATTGCCGGATTGTCAAGCCGGATGCAGCTTGCAATCGATCCAAAGTATCATCAAACAAGGGACTTCGTCTTCTAAACTCCATGCTATAATATTAAAAAACCGTCGAATGTCGTGGGAGGAGGCCCCATGCTCGTCATAGCCGAGAACTTGAACACGAGGAACAAGATATACATGGACGCGGTAAAGAACCGCGATAAAAAAACCATCGAGACGCTAGCACGGGAACTTACGCGCAAAGGGGCCGATGTAATCAATGTTCAGTGTTCAACGGACGGCATCGGGGACGAGAATGTCCTGCCTGCGGTTGCCGAAATGGTCCAGGCCGCTTCGAGCGCCCAGCTCTGTCTCGATTCGCGAAATGCGGCGGCGCTGAAAAAGACCGTCGCCCTGTGCAAGGAACCGCCGATCATCAATTACCTGTCGGCGGACGAGCGGAACGCGGACGAGTTTTTCACGCTCGTCCGGGAATCGCGAGCGGCCCTCATTCTGAGGGCGCTCAAAGGAACAGTGCCGACGACCCTCGAGGCAAAGCTCATGATCCTGGAGGACTTGATCGAGAAGGCGAACGCGGCCGATATCCCGAATGAGCGCCTGTTCGCCGACCCGTCGGTTGTGCATATCGGCCGGGCGATGGGGCAGGAACATCTGTACAATGCCCACGAGAGCATCATCGTGCTGAACGAAATGGTCGATCCTCCGATCAATACGGTGGTTTGGCTCTCGAACATCACGACGGGACTGCCGAAGAGCCTGAAATCGAAGGTCGCGTCCGGCTATCTCTTCTACCTTGCCGGCGCAGGTCTGAACGCGGCGCTCCTCGACGTGAATGATGAAGAGCTTATGAAAGCCGTCTACCTGATAAATGCGTTCAGGGACGCCGTCGTCTTTTCGCCCGCGGAAATTTCGAGACCCGGATGAACCGGGACCTTTTTCGGCAAAAACGTGACTGACAAGAAAACCCTCTCGTTCAAACTCCGGCCCCTTCCTCCCTTCCGGCTGGACTATACCGTATGGGCGCTCCGCCGGCGGCCGACCAACATCATCGATTCCTGGAACGGGAAGCGCTACCGTCGCGTTGCGGTCCTCGATGGCGGGCCCCTGATGATCGGCGCGGTCCAGACGGGCACCTCTCTCCGCCCGGTGCTCCACGTTACCCTGTCCGGCCGATGGGATGGCCCCGACCGGGCCGTCAAGGGCTTTGCGAAATCTTTTCTGGAAAAGTCGCTCGGGATCGGAAAGGACCTTCGTCGATTTTACCGCATGGCCCGTCAGGACCGGCGCTTGAGGCCCCTTGCGGAGCATTATCAAGGGCTGAAACCCGTCCGGTTCCCGACGGTCTTCGAAGCGCTCGTCAACGCTTTTGCCTGCCAGCAGGTGACGCTCGACCTCGGCATCATCCTGCTGAACCGCCTTGCCCGCAAGTACGGTCTTTCTTTCGAGGCGGAGGGGACGACGTTCCACGCTTTCCCCCGGCCCGAGGAGTTGAGCGCGGCCGAACCCCGGGATATCCGCGCTCTGGGATTCAGTACGCAAAAAGGCAGGGCGATCATAGAGCTTGCGCGGCAGGCGCTCTCGAGAAAGCCCGATTTCGATGCCCTCGAAACCATGGCCGATGAGCAGGCGATGCCGTTTCTGGGCGGACTGCGGGGCGTCGGCCGCTGGACCGCCGAATATGTGATGCTGCGCGGATTGGGCCGCCTCAACGTCTTCCCCGGCGACGACGTGGGCGCGCAGAAGAACCTCCAGCGCTTTCTGAAACTGAGGAGCAAGCCCGATTACGGAAAGGTCAGGCGCGTTACGGACCGCTGGCAGCCCTACGCGGGTTTCGTCTATTTTCATCTCCTCCTCGAAAAACTGGAAGGCAAGGGCCAGATGAATATGGCCGGAATATTTACCATAGGCCATTCGACGCGGCCGCTTGATGAATTCATTGACATCTTAAAGTCCTACGACATAGACGAGCTCGTGGACGTGCGCACCGTTCCGCGCTCGCGGCGCGTTCCCCAGTACAATGCTGAGACCTTACCGGAAAAACTGAAGGCCGCGGGGATTCACTACTTCCCCATGAAGGGGCTGGGCGGACTCCGACACGCGATGAAAGACTCTCCCAACACAGGCTGGCGCAACGCCTCGTTCCGCGGTTTCGCCGATTATATGCAGACGGATGAATTCAGAAAAAACCTGGAGGCCCTTGTCAACCGCGCGAACGGGAAAAGGATCGCCGTCATGTGCGCCGAGGCCGTACCCTGGCGCTGCCACCGGTCGTTGATCGCCGACGCCCTCTTCGCTCGGAACATCGACGTCGAACACATCATGAGCGCGACCTCCCATCATCCCCACACCCTCACCCCTTTCGCCAGGGTCCGCGGCGCCGGGATCACCTATCCTCCGGAGAGGACGAAATAACGGGGACCTGGCGCGACAACGCCCTTTTTACCGCGAAGTTTTATTGTGCGGAGTCCAGTTTACCGTTGATTTTTAAAATCGATTATGCTACTTTTGACCGCATGATCACGAGCGACATCATAGCGGACTCGCAGAAATACCTCATGAACACCTATGCCCGGCAGCCGATCGTGCTCGTCAAAGGCAGGGGGATGAAGGTCTACGACTCGGACGGGCGGGAATACCTCGACTTCGTCGCGGGAGTGGCCGTGAACAACCTCGGACACTGCCACCCCCGCGTGGTCGTCGCGCTCCAGAAGCAGGCGCAGCGGCTTATGCACGTGTCGAACCACTACCACAACGAGCCCCAGATCCAGCTCGCCAAGCTGCTTGCGGCGAACTCCTTCGCCGACAAGGCGTTTTTCTGCAATTCCGGCACGGAGGCCATCGAAGGCGCGATCAAGCTTGCCAGAAAATACAGCCGAGAGGTGTTGCGCCAGGACCGCTTCGAAATCATTACGATGCGCGGCTCCTTTCACGGCCGTACGCTGGGGGCGCTCTCGGCAACGGCCCAGGAGAAATTTCACAAGGGCTTCGACCCGCTCGTACCGGGCTTCAAATTCGTGCCCTACAACGACATCGACGCCGTGGAGCGGGCGGTGAACGAACGCACCTGCGCTGTGCTCGTCGAGCCGGTCCAGGGTGAGGGCGGCGTGAATGTGCCCTCCGACGGTTACCTCAAGGCCCTGCGGGAGATCTGCGACAGGCACAACCTGCTCCTGCTGCTCGACGAGATCCAGACCGGCATGGGCCGCACGGGTAAGCTCTTCGCTTACGAACACTCGGGAATCACGCCCGATGTGATGGCCCTGGCCAAGGGCGTCGGGGGCGGCGTGCCCATCGGCGCGCTCCTGGCCACGGACAAGGTAGCCCAGGCTTTCGCCCTCGGCACCCACGGTTCCACCTTCGGCGGCAATCCGCTGGCCTGCGCCGCCGCCATCGCCGCGATCGAGACGCTGCTCGAGGACAATATCCTGGTGCAGAGCGTGGAGCGCGTGGGGCGGCACTTCATGCAGGGGCTCGAAGGCCTCAAGAACACGTACGGATTTGTGAGGGACGTCCGGGGCAAGGGGCTGCTCCTCGGCATGGAGCTCGACTTCGAGGGCAGGGATGTCGTCACCGCCTGTCTCAAGGACGGATTCCTCATCAACTGCACCGTCGACAACGTGCTGCGGTTCATGCCGCCGCTCATCGTTACCGAGGAAGAGGTGGACCTCCTCCTCGGCGCCCTGGACAGGATATTCAAGAAGCGCTGAACACCGGCGCACCGTGAAAACACGAACAAAGGCGGCTTACTGCTTAAGCCGCCTATTCCTTTTAGAGAATCTGTGGAGACGAAATGAAAAAAGACCTGCTCACGGTCCGGGACCTGTCGGGAGAGGACATCGAAAAGATCCTCAAACGCTCGGCCGTGCTCAAAAAATACCGGCAACAGGGGAAGGCGCACCAGCCGCTCAAGGGGAAGTCCCTCGGCATGATCTTCGAAAAGTCGTCGACCAGGACAAGGGTGTCCTTCGAAGTCGGAATGTACCAGCTCGGCGGCCAGGCGCTGTTCCTGTCGTCCCAGGACCTGCAGATCGGCCGGGGCGAGCCGGTAGCCGACACGGCCCGGACCCTTTCGAGATACCTCGACGCCGTCATGATCCGCACCTTCGCCCAGTCCACGGTCGAGGAACTCGCGCGTCATGCCTCGATACCCGTGATCAACGGCCTCACGGACCTCCACCACCCCTGTCAGGCGCTTGCCGACCTGTTCACCATCCAGGAGAAAAAAGGGAAGTTGAAGGGCCTCAAGCTCGCGTACGTGGGAGACGGGAATAACGTGGCAAACTCGCTCATCCAGGCGTGCGTGAAGACGGGCATCCACTTCTCGATCGCGTCCCCTTCGGGCTATGAACTCGACAGGGGCGTGCTCGATGATGCGAAAAAGGAAGCGGCGTCGACGGGCGCCCGCGTTGAGACCGCGTCGGACCCGTGCGCGGCGGTGAAGGACGCCGACGTCGTCTACACCGATGTCTGGGCCAGCATGGGCCAGGAAGCGGAGCACGCCGAACGCGTAAAAGCATTCAAGGGCTTTCAGGTGAACGCCGCGCTCATGAAGGCCGCGAAAGCGGACGCGCTGGTGATGCACTGCCTGCCCGCCCACCGGGGCGAAGAGATTGCCGCCGACGTGATCGACGGTCCGCAGTCGGTCGTCTTCGACGAGGCCGAGAACAGGCTGCACACGCAGAAGGCGGTTCTCGAGATGCTGCTGGCGTAACGCGGGCGGAGCCGGCCTCTTGGCCACAGTTCATGACTCATAATCCATAGCAAGGCTTGTAAGCCGCAACCAAAAACCATAAAACATTTTTCCGCAAAGCGCAAAATTCACAAACGAATTCAAAACCGGAGCAATATTTTCCCTTGCATTTTCTGCCTGCACCGACGCTTATGAGTGCGGGAGCACGAATGCAGGGTGCGCCTTTCCAATCGTTGTATCTAAAATTGTAACGATAGTTAATAAAAATTTCTGATTAGACATGAACCCGTTGAAAAATATAAAACTTCCCCTGACTTTCTCGTAAAAATGTGTTATAAATATTCGCAGAAATTTGTTTCACGCGGGGGGGAGGAAAATATGAAACCGTTCATCGGCATAACCATGAATCTCGATGTTCAGCCGACGCGATGTTTGAACATTCTCGATATGGCTTACGGCAAGGCCGTGCTTCGGGCCGGGGGAATTCCCGCGCCCATTCTCGGTATCGACGCATCCATTCCCGACATCGTCAAGCAATTCGACGGCTTTCTGTTTACCGGGGGGGACGACATCCATCCCCGCTTTTACAAGGAAAAACCGCTGGCCGGGGTGCGCATGACGCTCTCGCCCGATGCCCGCACCCGGTTCGAGATAAAACTCTTGAAGGCCGTTGTTGAAGCGAAAAAGCCGGTGCTTGCCGTATGCCACGGCGCACAGCTCGTGAACATCGCGCTCGGCGGCCGCCTCTATCAGGACATCGCGGTTCAGCTCAGGAAAGCGGAGCGTCACGGCCCGTCGCGCGTGGGAGAAAAGGTTTTTCATCACGTGGACATCATGGAAGGCACGTTGCTCTCCGGCATCATGGACGCGCCAAGCATTCGCGTGCGGAGCTCGCACCATCAGAGCGTCAAGAACCCCGGCAGAGGGCTCCGGCTCTCCGCAGTGGCGCGTGACCGCGTCATCGAAGCCCTCGAGTCGCGCAGCAGGAACTTCCTCCTTGCCGTGCAGTGGCATCCTGAAAAGACGCCAAATGACCGATACACGAAAAAACTCTTCCGTGCGCTTGTTCAAGCGTCCCGGAAATAACCGAGGGTACCGGGGTCCGTCTCGGACCGCCGCATCTGTTCTCGCGCTCGCCCTGGCCGTTGTCCTGCTCGCCGCCGCGCAGGGCTGCCGCTGGTCGGGAAACGACCGGCTCCCGGGCTATCTCTACCTGCGCCTCAGCACCAATCCCACGACGCTCGACCCCGCCCTGATCACGGACGTCATGGGGGGCGGCATAGCCGCGAAGATTTTCAACGGCCTCGTCCGCTTCGACGACAACCTCGACATCGTCCCCGATATCGCCCGTTCCTGGAGCCTCTCGAAGGACCAGAGGACTTACACCTTCCGTCTCAGAAAAGACGTTTGGTTCAGCAACGGCAGAACGGTCACGGCCCGGGACTTCCGCTACAGTTTCGAGCGTGTGCTCACGCCGGCGACCAGGGCGCCCCACACCTGGGTGCTGGACAAGATCGAAGGTGCGAACGATTTCCTCTCCGGAAAGGCGAAGGCCGTCTCCGGCATCAGGGTCATCGACGACGACACGCTGGAGATCAGGCTCGCGAAGCCCTTCGGCCCGTTCCTTTCGCTCCTCGCGATGGGCACGGCCTACGTGGTCCCGCGCGAGGACGTGGAACGGCTGGGGCAGGACTTCGGCACCCATCCCGTGGGCACCGGCCCCTTCGTGCTTGCCGAATGGAAGCACGGCCAGAGCCTCACGCTCACGGCCCGGGACGATTATTTCGAGGGCAGGCCGCGTCTCAAGGGCATCATCTACCGCGTCATTCCCGAAGACCTCACCGCCGTCCTGGAATTCGAGACCGGCGGCCTCGACGCGCTCCAGATCCCACCCGCAGAGTATAAGCGGTACACCACCGATCCCGCTTGGAAAGGGCGGGTGTTCGGAAGGCCGGGGCTGAACAGCTACTATATCGGCCTCAATTGCACCCGGCCGCCGTTCAGCGACATCAGGGTGCGCAGGGCCGCGAACCTCGCCGTCGACCGGCAACGCGTGCTGGACACGGTCTTCGAAAAACGCGGGGTCCTCGCGGCGGGCCCGGTCCCTCCCGGCCTGTGGAAATACAACGAAGGGCCGAAGCCGGGCCAAGGATATCCCTACGACCCGCGGAAGGCGAAACAGCTCATCCGCGAGGCGGGGGCCGAAGGGGCGCGGATCAAAATCTACATTTCAGCCGACCCCGAGGTGCTCGACATCATGGAAGTGGTAGAGAATTATCTTGTCCAGGCGGGTTTCAAACCGGAGATCAGGGAACTTGACTGGAGCGCGTTCAAGCAGGCGGTAAACGAGGGGGAACCGGACGCCTTCTGGATGTCGTGGTGGGCCGACTACCCCGACCCCGAAAACTTTCTTTATCCTCTTTTCCATTCGGCGAGCGTCGGTCCCGCCGGAAACCGCACGCGCTGCATCGATCCCGAGTTCGACCGCCTGATCGATACAGCGCAACGCACCGTGGACGACAAAAAAAGATTCCGCCTCTACCGGCAGGCGGAAGACAGGATCATCGATAACGCGCCGTGGATCTTCATGTGGCACCGGGGCGACTATTATGTCGTGCAGCCGCGGGTGAAGGATTTCAGGATCTACCCCATCTATTCCATCGATAAAGGCATGGATATGGGAATCGGACCGTCATAGCTCATCGCCGATTGACGAATACCGTTGTCAAAAGATAACCGTTACGATGCCCGTTTCAATTACCCAGTTAAGAATCAAATTCTTCTCAAAACGGCAAGAAAATTTTTACCGCGAAGGCGTACCCTCTGTTGCCGTAACGCGGGCATAAACAAAGAACGCGAAGAAGAGCACCGGATGCATTTGTTAAGCATTAAAAAAACTTCGCGATCCCGCTCCACGTCACCGATAGACCATAGGGGCTGTTGCCGCAACACGATTGACGGTTATTTTCCATGACCCCGCGTTCACGCCGTCTTCTTCAATTTCTCGCCTTCCCCTTTCCACTCATGGGTCGATTTTTTGACGTTGGCTATCATCTCGGGCGTGAATTCCCTGATCCCGTGGGCTTCGCGGGCATGGACGGCCGCGCCGTCGGCGATCAGGTCCTCGGTCATGGCGACATACCTCCAGGTGCATTCCGGTTCCATATCGCAGTTATATTCTTTCAATACAAGATCAGCCGCTGCCGCGGCATCGGCGGCGGTGGGAAACGTAAAGAGGTTCTTGATCTTTCCCAGCATATCGGGGCTGATCTCCCCCACTCCGTGAACATCCCGCAAATGGAGGGCCACCGTATCGGCGAGCAATTCCTCGGTCCTGGCAATATGTTTCCAGTTGCAATCATAACCCAGATATTTGCATGCAAATTCTCTCATAGGCCACCTCCTGTCATAAAGTCCGTCGTTCAACACGGGTTTATCTATTTCTATTATAGCGCCCTTTCTGAATCGGGAGGTGGTTGGATTGCCGATGTTTTGTAAAGCATGTCTACGCATCGCGAGCGCTCGCGGGCCGAGGGACCAGGGAACCGCGAGAACCGGAGATACCTTTTTTGCTTTTCCCCTGCGCCGGGCAGCTCTGACGCGAGAGACGCCGTTGAGCATGCCGGCACACGGCATCGACAACCATAAATCTCAAAGCAGCACGAGCCGAAGGCGATAAGCTGCAAAGTCAGCAGAATCGTACAGAAAAATATAAAGCAAAAGGGCATGCAGAGGCGGCCGAGCGATGAGCTGCCCAAAAAACAAAGGATCGCGATCTTCTCTAGTGGATAGGAGGCTGGCAGGTTTACTTTTTTCTGCACCGCCGCTCACAGGTCCCTGCAAGCATGCCGTCTGGTCTTCAGTTTTTCAGATCATTCCACCTGCCCGCAGCACTGACGCTCCGCTGTGCTGTTCAGGCTTATTGCTTTAACGGGCATTTTTCACGCATGGCAAAGCATGGACCTGTTCACGGGATGCAGCGGATTCTGGAAACACAAAAAAACAACCGCTTTTCCCTTGCGCCGGGCTTGTGCCCGCGTTTTGGCCACAGCAGGGTACGGCTCTGACGCCAAACACGCGTTTCACAATGCGGCGTTCGAGGGTGATAGAAAGAAAAGACAAAAGCAGCGCGGCCGAAGGGGAAGCGCTGCCGGGACACAGGAACCAGGAAAGAAACGAGAACCAAGAAACCGGCATGCCGACGCAGCTAAGCGATGAGCCCCCAAAAAAAGACCGACGGCTGGTGCGGGACAAAGGGTATCTGTTCCAGAAGGCATTACTTTACCCACTCGTATTGGAGGTGTTCCTCAAATCTAAACCCCGTATCAAATATTGTTTTTCTCTCCGCGATCTCCGCGTGAGACCGTTTTTGGTTCCGCCCCGTCGGGATAAGGATTCTGCCGCCCGGCCGGAAGGAACTGCGGCTCACATAAAAAAGCTGCCGGGCGTCAAACCCGGCAGCTTTTGGATGCGGCATATAGGGCGGCGGCTTATCCCATACCTCCGTATGAGTGAAGACCGGAAAGCACGAGGTTCACGCCGAGGTACGTGAAGATCACTGCCAGAAATCCGACCGACGATATCACCGCCATCTGGCTGCCTTTCCATCCCCGCACATAGCGCGCATGGAGGTAGATGGCGTAGATGAACCAGGTGATGAGCGACCAGGTCTCCTTGGGGTCCCATCCCCAGTACGAGCCCCAGGCGCTGTTTGCCCAGACCGCGCCGGTGATGATCCCTCCGGTGAGGAGCGGAAAGCCTATGGCGATCATCCGGTAGGTCACGTCGTCGAGCTGGTCGAGGGACGGGAGGTATTGTGCGAGCAGCCCCTTCAGCTTGAAGCCCTGCGACCAGATGAACCAGAACAGGGCGAACACCGCGGCCCAGCTTATGATCACGACGGGGAGCGAGGGATTGAGGAAGGTCGACTCGAACATGTGCTTCTTAAAGGACTCGCCCGCCGCAAGATGATTGAGGCCGACCAGGTACACGAAGTCGATGCCCATGGCTATCAGAAGTCCGACTGCCAGCGTTATGCACAGCGACCAGAACAAATAGACGTGGGACTTGTTCCGCGCGCCGGCGACGATGAGGTAGATGAACCATGCAAGGATGAGGACGCCGAGCCCCAGCCAGAACGTGGTCTTTACTTTGTCTCCCGCGGCGGCCATATAGTATCCGATCGGGGCGAGGACCACGATCGCCCCTCCTCCATAGAACAGATTCGCCGATGAGCCGCGATTGTCGATGTCCATGAGCAGGTAGATCATGCTGACGGCGAACGCCACGGCGAACGCCGCGTACCCGAGGAAGCTGATGAGCACGTGGTAGAACAGCCAGTTGCTCTTGAGCGCGGGCACGAGCGGGGTGATCTCCGAGCTGACGCCCGCGACGTTGATGAATGCCAGGGCGAGGAACGCGACGGGCATCACGAAGGCGCCGAAGGCTCTGGTCTTGTACCGGTATTCGATGACCAGATAGATGAGCACGGTTGCCCAGGTGAAAAAGACGAGGGACTCATAGAGGTTGGACAGCGGCACCCTTCCGATTCCTTTCTGGTACGACTCGACCCACCTGAGGATGAGCGCCGTCGTCTGCACGGCGAGGCCGAAATAGGTGATGACCGTGGCCGCTCTCCCCACGCCTTTCTTTTTGAAAATCAGGTGGCTTATATAGAGCACCATGGCGACAAGATACGCTAGTGTAGCGATGTTAAAGAGTATGGAGCTGTCCATCTTTTTCCTCCGTGATTACTTGGAAATTTCCTCGACGATCCTGTTCAGTTCCCGTTCGAACCCGATGCGGTTTCTGTTGGCTGAGCCCGCGACGGTGACGACCGTCTGTCCCTTCCTCTCCTGGATCCTCACCCAGAGCTTGCGGTGAGAGCCGAAGAAGGCGATGATCGGCCCCACGCAGAGCATGATGAATCCGGCATAGACGATCCACACGCCCGGATCTTTCGTCACCTGGAGCCCGGTATACCGCGCCCCCCAGTAGTGGACAAAGCTGATCACGTAGTCTTCCGGCATATAGGGCTGGCCGGGGTCCGATTTCATGACGTAGGTTTTATAGGCCGGCGTGGTCGTGCTCCTGCCCTTGTACACTTCAAGCTCGACGGTGGGGTTGACCATCTCTTCGTTCTCGGTGCGGTAGTACATGATCTGTCCCGTTTCGGGGTCTCTCACGCCGTAGGGAGAGAAACCGGTCGCCTCGAACGTCCTGTCGATGGAGGTCACGTACGTCGGCTTGCCGGGGTCGAGGGCCACCGTCTCGCCGCTCGACATCGAGTTCTTCGGGCGGACGTTCAGTATGATCTTGCCCTGCGCGTCCGGCATGGTCCCGTAGCTGGACTGGTAGAAGGTCACGCCGTGATACGTGAGGGGATCGTTGACCCGGATGCGCTTGTCAAAAATCTTCTGTCCGTCCATGTCGAACACGCTCAGCGTGCTGTGGTACTCGGACGGCATTCCCGTGGGGACGCCTCCCGCGGTCTTATAGTAATCGACGTCGAAATTGTCGCACCTCACATAATACCCGAGCGGCATGGCGGGAACGCCGCCCTGGGGGTCCGGGATCACCGGGCTGTTGCCGATGCCGATGGCCGCCGTGATCTTGTCCCACATGGGCTCGTTCCTCAGGTACACCACGTTCGACGCCTCGCCTTCGGGAAGGTTCAGAAACGCCTTGAACCCGAAAAATGCGCCGATGAGCGCGCCGATGAAGATGAGGATGATGCTGAGGTGGGTGATGTACACGCCGAAACGGCTGTAGAGGCCCTTCTGCGTGATGAGTTGAAGATTACCGGCCCCGCGCGCCTCGACGAGTCGGTAGCCCCGCGCCGAGAGGGCCTTGGTTGCCCGCGATTCCGCTTTGTCGGCGGCGCCCTTGAAGGCCACTTCCTTTTTGAAGTGCACGGCCTTCAGGCCCTGGTCGTCGAGCGGCTTGAGCGGGGCCTTGATGATCTGCCATGTCCTCGGGAACCGGTCAAGCGTGCAGACCGTAAGGTTCGCGGTCAGCAGGAACAGGAGAAGCACGTACCACCACGTGTGGTACATGTCGAAGAACCCGAGCGTCTCGAACAGCTGCACCGTCGCCTGGCTGTACTCCCTGAGGTACCGCTCGGTCGGCTCGTTCTGCTGGATCACCGTGCCGATGACCGAAACGATGGCCAGAATGATGAGCAGCACGACGGCGAGCTTGACGGAGGAAAAGAACTTCCATATCTTCTCCGCCGCAATCTCAACTAAACCCTTTTGATTTTCCAATGCTTATCCCCCCACCATAGACAAACTCATGTAAATTAACACAATGACCGGGGAGTGTCAAGAGTTATGAGTTGCGGAGTCGGGAGCTTTGAATGATGAGTTTTAGTTTTTAGTTTTGAGTTAGTGCTGAGTTCTTGGATATAACGGCTGGAGTCGAGGAAAACCCGTTATACGGTTACGGTCACGACGCCCGTTTCCGTGACGGTCGTGGTCGTTCGTTGCAACCGCTCTACGTGACCGAATGATGATACGGGCCTCGTTGCCGCCACACAATTGACGATTACTTCTACGACAGAGTGCAAAACGCAGTGCGCATTCTCAGCAGTTGAACTAAAAACTCAAAACTAAAAACTGTCATGCCCCATGCTCCATGCCCTATGCTTTCTTTTGTTTGGAAAGGTATTCCATGAAGAAAGCGATGAAGACGCCGATAAATCCGCTCGTCACGCCCGCGAGCATCATGTTCAGGGCGATCTTGGGCCGGGATTTACGCTCCGCCGGGACCGCCCGGTCCACGACCTGGATGGTGACGTTGATCGCTTTTTCGTTCAGAAAACCGGTAAGGGCGGAGACATAGTAATTCGCGATGTCGGCCGCCAGTTTGGGGTCTTTCCATTCGACGCTGATCGTAATGGCGCCTTCCTTGCTCTTGCTGAACTTGGCAACGCTCGTTGTAAGCATTTTTACAGCGTCTTCCAGAAGAGGATGCTTGGCCGGGTTTTTCCACGTCCCGCCGGCCTGGTCCCACTCCTTGTCGTAAAACACCTTCAGGAGATCGAACCGTTTGATGATCTGATCGGCAATGGTCCTGCTCTTCAGAATCACCATGATCTTGTCCGCCGGGGTCTGTATCCCGGCAGCGCCTGCAAGCGCGCCCGCAAAGGGCATCGCCGACAGCGCGGCCCCCAGACCGCCCGCTTCCGAGCCGCTCGTGATGACCACGGTATCGGACTTGTAGTACTTGGGCATTCGCATGCTTACGATCATGGTGACGGT
>JAWOJY010000138.1:0-3718 GCA_033854515.1 Nitrospirota bacterium | reverse complement strand
CCTTCAGCGTAATTCGCGGTATCTGAAGCAATCGACCACATGATCATTTACCATCCCCACCGCCTGCATGAAGGCATAACATATGGTCGAACCCACGAACTTGAACCCCCGTTTCTTCAGGTCCCTGCTCATGGCGTCGGATTCATCGGTCGAAGCCGGTATCTCGGCAAGGCGCTTAAACCCGTGCTTCGCGGGCATATTGCCGGTGAATTGCCAGATGTATGCATCAAAGGACCCGAACTCTTTCTTGATATCGAGGACCTTCCTTGCATTGGTGATCGCAGCTTCTATCTTCAATCGATTTCGAATGATGCCTTCGTCCTTCAGGAGACGCTGCACGTCCTTTTCCTTATAGCGCGCGACAACGGCGGGATCGAATCCGTGAAAAGCTTTGCGAAAATTCTTCCGCTTCCGGAGCACGGTCGACCAGGAGAGCCCTGCCTGGGCGCCCTCCAGGACAAGAAACTCGAACAGTTTCCCGTCGTCGTGGAGCGGCACGCCCCATTCCCTGTCATGATACGCGATCATGAGCGGATCATCCGTTGTCCAGGGACATCGTTTTACGTTCTTCTGCATACCGGGACTCCTGCGGGGCCGTCGTTGATTCGAAACGGCATTATCTCCTCCGGCGTTCCATGGACTTAGTATCACATTCTACGCAAAATAGAAAGAATATTTCACCGCAAAGGCGCGAAGAACGCGAAGAAAATCCGAATCTTTGGGTTTAAAACCAAAAAACCTTTGCGACCTTCGCGCCTTGGCGGTTCAAAGGTTTTTGGTTCCGCATGTCCGGGTCAAGCTTTACGACCCAGGAAGCCGTGTTTGAAGAAATCGCCGGATAAGCGCCGCAATCGCGTCCGCTTCCTCGTCCAGCGCGAAGTGGCCGGCGTTCAGAAGATGTATCTCGGCGTCGGGAACTTCGCGCCCGAATGCCAGCGCGCCCTCAACGGTGAAAAGCGCATCATATTTCCCCCACACGACGAGGGTCGGCGGCCGGTGCTCGCGCAAATATGCCTGCCAGCGGGGATAGGATGCGACATTCGTACGGTAGTCGAACATGAGATCGAGCTGGATCTTATCCATGCCCGGTCGCGTCAAAAAAGCAAACTCGTCCATCCACGCGTCGGGATCGATACGCTCGGGGACATAGCCGGCATGACGCTTGCGCGCGACTTCAGGGGAAAGGAGGGCCTGACGCAGCTTTTCTTCATGCGCCAGCCGGTCTTGCCAGAATGCCTTGCGGACGTCCCACGCTTCAGACAGCCCCTCGAGATGGGCGACGGCGTTTTGAATGATGAGGGCGGTCACGCGCTCCGGATGGGCCAATGCCAGACGGAAGCCGATGGGGCCGCCGTAGTCCTGGAGATAGAGCGCATAGCGGGTGAGGCCGAGTTGTTCAGTGAACTTGTTTACGTAATCGGCAAGGCGGTCGAAGGTGTAGGAAAACCTCTCCGGAAGCGGCGCGTCGCTGTGGCCGAAGCCAGGATAGTCCGGCGCAATCACACGGTAGCTGTCTGCAAGGAGCGGGATCAGGGTGGCGAACATCCGGGAGGAAGAGGGAAAGCCGTGAAGCAACAGGATGACCGGCGCGTCTTTCGGCCCCGCGTCCCGGTAGAACATGTTCACGCCGTCCACAGAAACTGACCTGTATTCCACCCGTGAAATTGGTCCTGAGATTTCCCGGCTGCACATATGCTTCGCCTCCTGGGCGACTCAGCGTTTTACAACAGATTTCATTCCGAACAGGAATCGAAAAACGCTGATTCGTCTGACGATTGTTACATACAGGCCGATGATAAGAACAAACGATACCGTGCCGAGTGTGAGGTATTTGACAAGTACACCCGCGTCCCAGCCGATGATGAAATACCCGACAATGACAATCACTGTCTGGTGCAGAATATAAAATGGCAGGACTGCCTCGCTTGCGTACGTCAGGAAGTTGTTGGTGAAGTTAAAAAGCGCACTTCCGAATCCCAGGATTGCCACGAGCCAGAACCAGGAATTGAAGCCGCGCAGCAGGGAAAAGAGGGGCGTGAAAGATGAGTATCCTGACCGAAGAAGGATGTAACCCATCGTCGTTGCGATTACGCCCAGGATCAGTGCAGCGATTCTCCCCTTCTCGATGGTCCTCTTGAAGAGTTCATTCGATGCAATGACGTAGCCCAGAATGAAAAAAACGAGATAAACCAGTAGACTCCAGCCGCCGAAATCCCTTCTGCCGATTCCGCGCGGCCGCAGGTTAACCAGAAGTTCCATGATCGCTACGGGTATAGCAAGAAAAAAGATTGCTCCGGGTTTTTCGATAAAGATCGCAATTTTCGATAGAACGTCCTGCATGGTCTTCTTTCTGAAATAGCGGAACAGCGGGAGCGTGATCACGGAGAAAATAAAAAGGAACTCGAGATACCACAGATGGAGCCCCATCCAGGCGAAGTTGCCGCCGAATCCATAGAAGCCGTCGAAGTACTTCGGAACGAAGGCGAAAAACGGGCCGGCAAACTGCGAATGGGTCACCCGTTCAATGTAAACCTGCGGCGGTACGAGGACGAATACGCCGAAAACGAGCGGCACGACGAGCCTCCCGGACCTCTCGGTAATGTACTGCCCGTTATTCCGCGAATTCAGGGCATGGTAAGCGCTTATTGCAGAGAGCACGAAAAACAGGGGCATGATCCATTGGCTCACGACTCCCACAAATACGGTCATCCCAAAGTTCAGCCGGTTGTTCTTCACATGCCATTCGCCGAAATCGAAAAACCTGGCGCAGTGAAACAGGAAGATCATTGCCATGGCGAACACCCTGAGCCAGTCGACATCGTACCGTCGATCTTTCGCGTTCATCGTGCTCCCCGGTCTGGATCGGATCTCTTCCGGACATAGGTAACCTGGACCAGTCCCGTATCAAAGGTTTTGCAATTCTGCAGGCGCAAATATCTCTTCGGAAGAGGTGGGTGAAACAGAGGAATGCCGTCCCCGAAGATGACGGGGTGTATGGAGATGATGAACTCGTCGATCAGATCATGTTCGATAAAAGTCCGGATCGCTTCAGACCCGCCCACAAGCCAGATTTCTTTACCCCGTTTTGCCTTAAGCGATCGGACGAAGTCCGCAACATCTCCAGAAATGAACGTCACGTTCTCGTCTGTTGTGCCTGCGCGCGATCTCGAGAGCACGTACCCCTCTGCGCCCATGTAAGGGTACTCGCCGAAGGTCAGCGCCTGCTCGTAGGTTTTTCTCCCCATGATGACGACGCCTATGGTTTTGAAGAATCCGGCATACCCGTAGTCCCGGTCGGTGAACAGCCAGTCTATCTCGCCGTTCTTTCCGGCGATGAACCCGTCGAGGCTGGAGGCTATAAAAAGAATGACCTTGCGCATTATCGTTATCCCCAACGGCTGTCCTGCCATGATTTTATCTCACGAGCATTAGTTTGAGTATAGAGAATATTTCACTAATGTCAAGAAACCGAGACGTGAAATGCCGTTGCTACCTGATTATTTCAAGGCTATAATAATCACTATACACGGAGTTCGTCATTCCCGCATCATATGAACGATATATAATCAAGGAGCAAACCTTCAATCATGAGACCCGTCGCAATGGCAATATTCTTTCTTTCATCATTGTCTCCTCTCCCCCTTCACGGAGCGGATATTATTCACCACGATCTTACGGTCACCCTTTCCCCTGGTGACTCGCGCCTTCAGGCGACGGA
>JAWOJY010000137.1:0-3313 GCA_033854515.1 Nitrospirota bacterium | reverse complement strand
AGGGAATTTTTTGCTTACGTTGAAAGAGCAATCGACTCGCTGGGATACGAACGGTTTTACTCCGGATGGCAATCGCCCTGGTATTTTTCCACGAAGGAAGAATATAAAGAGATGCTGGCCCGGGCTGGCTTTCGATCCATCAGGGTTTTTTACAAGGATTATCGATTGACATTTCCCGGCGTATCTGAAGTCGTGAACTGGTGGTCGTCGGCCGGCCTGAGGCCTTATCTTGCCGCCCTGCCCGAAGGAGCACAGGAGCATTTCAAGGATGCCTTTGCGGCGGGCTTCGAAAACAACAGGACTGACAAGGGCATAGAGTTCGGATTCAGGCGGCTCTTCGCCTTTGCGGAGAAAAAGTAACGTGAAAAAATTTACCGCGAAGACGCTTTACTTTGCTTGTCAGCTTGCACGCCCCGCACTCGCGGCAAGCACTCGTAAACGCCGGGTGCAGGCGCTTGCAGGCTTGAAAGCCTCTAAACCTTCGCGACCCTCGTGGCCTGTGGCCATCGCGTGTTGGCAGTTTAAAGATCTTGGTTCCGGCTTGTCCCGATATAAGCGCTCTGGAATAGTATGTAAAAAGCAATATTCATACCCGATGATTCATGCTATAAAAGATCAATATTTTCAATGAAATGAATAAAAAAATTTATGGCGAATCATTAAAAGCAGTGCCGACTGTCCAAAATTGGACAGCCAAAAAATGTCAGCACTATCTCCGATAGCAAAAAACGTAGAACAAAAATTTATGGAACAGGGATATGCGACAAGAGGCGATGGACGAGTGCTGATTCTTGAGGCCGCGCGGCAGGCAGCATGAGCCGCAGTTCGGATAATGACACCGCCGGAAGAGTCCGCTGACTTCTGTTATCGCTACATCATCCGTGGAACACAGGGCATCGCTAAAACTTATGGCGTGTTGATTTCAAAGAGAGTCTATCCAAACGGACGGTACTGAACGCACACGATCGTGAACGTAGCGTCGCCTTTCGGACGCTTGACGACGACTTCATCACCCTCGGCCTTCTTCATCAGAGCCCGGGCCATGGGCGAGTCCATGCTGATGAGCCCCTTTGCATGGTCGAACTCGTCTGGTCCGACGATGCGGTACTCGCTCATATTTCCGTCTTCGTCCTCGAGTTGCACCCAGGCGCCGAAAAAGACGCGTTTCTCGTCGTCCGGCTTTCCGCTTACGACGACGACATGTTCGAGCCGCTCTTTGAGGAAGTGGATGCGGCCGTCGATTTCGCGGAGCTGTTTTTTGCGGTAGATGTATTCCGCATTCTCAGACCGGTCGCCCTCGGCTGCCGCGGCGGCAAGCGCCTTCGTGACCTCCGGACGCTTCACCCGCCAGAGGTACTCGAATTCATCGCTCAGACGCCTCTTTCCCTCCGGGGTAATGTATTTTGAGCCCTGCTCCCTTGGTGGCCTGTATCTGTTCATTGTGTCATCAAAGATGAAAGTGAAAAGTACCGTATTTCAGAACATAATTGTACAACAGGCGTGTGTTTTTTACAAGCGGCCTGCCGCACCGGCTTGCATGCGGATACGGTCAGTCCCGCCTTCGCTTTGTGTTATATTTAAAGTATGGACTGAGATGCCGAACGGAAAGGAGGGACGCCATGAAAAAGGCCGAGAAAAAAATAAAAGAGATGCCCATCGGGGCGATGCACGAGGATTTCGAAGGGGTAGAGGCGCTCCCTGCAAATGGCAAAGAGGTGACCATGGAAAGTGAAATCCCCGAAATTCCTCATGCGGAGGCGGGAGCGTTGCAGGCCGTCAAGGAAGCGGTGAAGGGGCATGGCGAGCAGACAGTCCTTCCTGACGACTGCCAGTTCGGCGACAACGATTTGTGCTACGTCGAAGCATGACCCTCCGCACCGAGATAGCCGTGAGGCCGGGGCGGGGCGTTGCCAGGGTCCCGGCCTGCGCTGCTGTGCGAAAAGACAAATCCCTACCGCATTCTCACCAGGTGATTCCTAAAAACCTTCCGGAAGTGGAACCCGTAAATAGAGAAAGTGATCGCAAGAGGAAAAACCCTCGGCCGCCGGAATAAAGACCACAGCACGAGCTTCCAGTAATAGAACCGCTCCCGTCCGATTATGCCGAGACGCACAACCGACTTGACAGCAGCCTTGAGATGGCTGAACCGGAGACGGAATTCCCGCGCCTGTTTGGGCGTGTACTCTGCCAGGAACCGCTTCACGCGGGCATAGTAGTGTTTGGGCGAATAGATCGTTTGAAGGATTTTTTTATAGCCGTCGATGAGCGCTTCATGGTTCATCCGGGGAACAAAGTTGATCGAGAAGTCCGTATTGTCGCCCGTCGGATCGTTCAACAGCCTGCCTTCCTTTTGCAGGCGGCGGTGAAGTTTCGTGCCCCTCGGCGCATTCAGCAATCCTACCATGGCGGTCACGATGCCGCTTTCCTGGATGAATGCAATAAGCCGCTCGAAGATCCCCGCCGGATCGTTGTCGAACCCCACAATGAAGCCGGCCTGGACTTCTAATCCGAATTTCTGTATCTTCCCGACGCACGCCTTGAGGTCCCGCTTCTTGTTCTGGATTTTGTTGCATTCGTCGAGGCTTTCCTCGTTCGGCGACTCGATTCCGACAAAGACGGTGTCGAACCCGGCCTGCACCATCATCCGCATGAGTTCCTCGTCGTCGGCGAGGTTGATGGACACTTCTGTCGAAAGCGCGAAGGGGTGGTTCATCCGGTCCATCCATTCTATGACGGCAGGAAGGACCTCCTTCTTGAGCTTTGCCTTGTTTCCGATGAAGTTGTCGTCGACGATGAACACGCCTGCCCTCCACCCGTGCCGGTAAAGGCTTTCGAGTTCAGCGATTATCTGTTCCTTTCCCTTGGTCCGCGGCACGCGGCCGTAGAGCACCGTGATGTTGCAGAAGTCGCAGTCGAAGGGGCAGCCACGGGAATACTGGATGTTCATGGATGCGTAGTGTTTCATGTCCAGGAGATCGAAGCGCGGTAATGGGGTCCGGGTGAGATCCGCCCATTGCTCTGAGGTATAAACCCGCTGCGGGCGGCCCTGCTTCAGATCGGCGAGAAACAGCGGCAGGGTGATCTCCGCCTCGTTTAGTACAAGGTGATCTACCTGTCCATAGTCCTGGGCATGGGCAGTGAAGAGGGGGCCACCGGCGATCACCTTCACGCCGAGCCCCTTGCACCTTTCGATGACTGCGTCAGCGGAGTCTTTCTGGATGGACATTGCCGAGATCAGCACATAGTCCGCCCAGCGGAGATCGGTATCGGTCAGCTTCACCGTGTTCAAATCAATAAGGCGCTGTTCCCACTT
>JAWOJY010000136.1:0-3924 GCA_033854515.1 Nitrospirota bacterium | reverse complement strand
GTCCTCGGTACATTTCGGAAACTCGCCCTTCGGGCTCAGACAGTCCGAAATGTTTAACCCTCGTCCTCAGTCGCCTGCCTAGATTTTCGCATGGGTTTACCCCAAACCCCGCACGTCCCTGGAGCGGCCCTATGAAATTTCTGGGGCACCCGTCAAGGCCTAAGGCAGCGTCCCGCAGGGCGAACGCGCACTGTCTGAGGCCAAAGGACGAGTTTGCGCGGGCGAGCGGACGTGGCCTTAGACGGGTCAGAAATTTCATTCAGGACGCGAAAGGGACGTGCAAGAAATATCCACAAGCGTCCCAAGGAAAACAGACCGATGCATAATGTTCTGATCGAACCAGCCGAATATTCACCCACTCAAAATGGAGAAGAGCCGTTTATTTTTTGAAGTCACCGGGGTTGAGGTCGTATTTCTTCAGGAGAGCGTAGAAGTCGGCCCGGTATTTGCCGGCCAGGTTCGAAGCGCTGCTTACGTTTCCTCTGGTCAGTTGAAGGAGCTGGATGAGGTAACTCTTTTCAAAGTCATCCTTTGCCTGCTTGAGCGGTTTCACCGCTTCTCCGGCCGAATCCGGCTTCGAGGGCAAAATGAGGTTTTCCGAAATCATGTCGTCGCGGGTCATGGCGACGGCATACTCTATGGTGTTCTGAAGTTCTCTCACGTTTCCAGGCCAGTCATGGAGCATGAGCCGCTGCACAGCCGCCGGCGTAAAACCTTTGACCGACTTGTTCATCCGGCTGCCGAAGTTCTTCAAAAAATGCTCGGCCAGCATGGGAATGTCCTGTTTCCGCTCCCTGAGCGGCGGCAGCTCGATGGGGATGACGTGGATCCGGTAATAGAGGTCTTCGCGAAAGCCCCCCTGCCTGACCCTCTCCTCGAGGTCCTTGTTCGTGGCCACGATCACCCGCACGTCCACCTGCACCGGGCCTTCGCCGCCGACGGGATGGAACTGGCGTTCCTGGAGCACGCGGAGGAACTTGGCCTGGATCGAAAGCGGCATGTCGCCGATTTCATCGAGAAAGATCGTGCCCTCATTCGCCTGGGCGAAAAGACCCCGCGAACTCTTGACCGCCCCGGTGAAAGCGCCCTTTTCGTGGCCGAAGAGTTCGCTCTCGAGCAGCGACTCCGGCAGCGCGGCGCAGTTGACGGCCACAAAGGGTTTGTCCCTTCTCCCGCCGGCGAGATGGATGGCCCGCGCGATCAGCTCCTTGCCGGTCCCGCTTTCGCCGTGAATATACACCGTCGATTCGGTCGTGGCGATGTAGGACACGGTCTCGAGCACGCGGTGCATCGCGTCGCTCCGCGCGACGATATTGCCGAAATCGTACCGCTCGGCAAGGAGGCCCTTCAACCTGTTGACCTCGGATGCGAGCCTTCTGTTTTCGATGGCCCGTTCGACATGGAGAAGCAGCTCCCGCGCGTCGAAGGGCTTCGTCAAATAGGTGTACGCCCCGCGCCGCATCGCGTCGACTGCGCTCTCGATGCTGCCGTGAGCCGTAAGAATGATGGCGGGCATCCCGGGATTGGCCAGGCGAAGCTCTTCCATGAGCGATATGCCGTCCTGACGCGCGAGCTGGAGATCGATGACGGCAAGATCGAAAACCTGGCGCTTCGCAGCCTCTTTCGCCTCCTCCTCATCGGCCGTCGCCGTTACCTCGTAGTTCGCGGACTCGAGGCGCAAGTGCATCAGCTCCAGGAGGTTCCGGTCATCATCGACAATCAGCAGTTTCCCCGGCATCATGGCTGCACCTACTTGGACATTCCTTTCTTCATTTCTTCGATCTCGATGTCGACCCGCTGCGCCCGCTCCATGGCCTCGAGAACGTCGACCCATATTTTCGCTTCTTCGACGAGCGGGCTTCGGGGGAAATCTTTCACGAGGCGCGTGAAGTACGCGAGCGATTTTTTGTAGTCCTTCTTGGGGTTGGCATAATGGGCGTACAGGAGCCCCAGATTGAACAACGCGAGGTCGGCCGGCCGGCTCTCGGACGGGTTCGCAAGGGCTTCCTGGGATTCCCGTATGGCCCCTTCGAAGTCTCCGCTCGCGACGCGGGCGTGAAGACCCTGCAACCGGGCGCACCGGTCCGGTTCAGGGTGCACCACGTGCCGGAGCTGCGCACAGGCGACACTGGTCAGCATGATCAGGCCGGCAAGACAAAGGTAAACGTGCTGCCGCGTCCCACTTCGCTTTCTACCCACACCTTTCCTCCGTGACCGTGAATGATATGTTTGACGATTGCCAGGCCGAGGCCCGTGCCCTGGAGCCTGTGCGGACTCGCAACAGCGGCCTGACGGTACTTGTCGAAGATGACTGCCGCGTGTTCCTTCGGAATGCCGGGGCCCGTGTCGGAAACGGACACGACCGCGCCACCGTCCGTCAGGCGCGATGAAATGGACACGGTGCCGCTGCGAGGGGTGAATTTCAGGGCGTTGCCGATAAGGTTCCGAAGCACCTGGAGGATCCGCTCGGGGTCCAGGGTCAATGCAGGCAGCTCCCCGAGGCCCGTCTCGATCCTGATGCGTTTCGCCTCGGCAAGGGGCGCGATCTCGTTCACTGCCCTCGTGATCAGCGGGTTGAGGCCGGTCTTTGTAAAATTGTAAGCCACCATCCCGGCCTCGAGCTTCGATATGTCGAGCAGCGAATTGACGAGTCCGATAAGCCGGTTGCTTTCCTCGGCGATGATGGAAAGAAGCCTTTTCTGTTTTTCCGTGACGGCGCCCCCGAGACCCTCGAACAGAAGGTTCGTGCCTTCCTTGATCGAGGTGAGCGGCGTCCGCAGCTCGTGCGACATGAGTGAGTAAAAATCGGACTTCATCTTGTCCACTTCTTTGAGCTTCTCGCACATCCGGTTGAATGCCTGTGCAAGCGCGCCGATCTCCGGCGGCGAGGTCAGGTTCAGGTCCGCATTGTAGACCCCGCGGCTGATCTCGGTGGTCTTTTTTTTCATCTCGGAGAGCGGCACGGTGATGCTGGCGGTAATGAACACGGACAGCACGATCCCGAGCACGAGGGAAGCGGCAGTCGTCACCATGGCCGCGTTGATCGCCCGCGTCCCCGCTTCGCTCAGCTCCTTTACCTTATTGAAAATGCTCGTCTGGCTGAGGGTCCGCACCTTCATGAGTTCGTCGATGAGGGTATTCACCGTTTTTTCCTTTTCGTCGGCGTACCATGCAGCGTCATATTTTTTCCCCGTCTTGAGATACTCCACCTCTTCGTTGAACAGAGCCTGGTAGGCGCCGTGGAGTTCCGCTACGCGGGTCAGGACATCTTCCACCTCGGCGGAATCGGTGCGCCGCGCCGCGTCGGCGAGGTACTGATCGAAATCGGCCGTTGACTTGAGGAAGCTCTCGTGCAAGGCCTCATCATGCATGATGATGAATTTTTTTTCGTACCGCGTTTCCGAAAGCAGGGCATCGGACAGGTTTTTATGAAGAACGAGAAGGGGGTTGTCGACGAAGATTATGGAATGAGTGACGTCGCGGACATGCCCGAGCTGGATGATGGCATAGACGCTCACGCCTGTCGCAAGAACAACGAGGGAAATGTACCCTGTTATCAACCGGGAAAAAATACTCAATTTCATAATCATCACCGAAGCGAGCCTGAAACTGCAGTGCGCCTTGCACTCGTCTTTTTTTGCGCACTGCAATCCGAAGGGATAAGTCTTCGCAAAAAATTACCCTAATATTACACCAATTTTAAACCAAAATTTACAGTTTTTTTCAAGGCCGGCATTTTTTTTAGAACCAGCGCCAGCGGCGGCGCCGAAAGTTTTAAGGCTCTTCTGACTTTTGTGTGGGTGGAATAAGCGCTGATATGGCTTATTTATGCCGAATTAACGCCCCTTCCTTAAGCTCGTTGTCACCTTTCTTGCGTGCCCAAGAAAGGTGACCGAAAGAAGGGCACCCGGCGAAAATCCTTTA
>JAWOJY010000135.1:0-3809 GCA_033854515.1 Nitrospirota bacterium | reverse complement strand
CCTCCCAACCGATCTTGTCGGAAGTCGAACCCGGTGCGCCACCAGCAATAGGCACATTCGTCTTCTCAACCGCCATCAGGTACCACAGGTTGAGGGCCGCATCGAAGCTCTTCGACACCTTGTAGCCTGCGCCCACATTCACAGCCTCCGTGTTGGCAAACCCGGTGTGCAGATTGCCGGGGGGGGTGGTGGCGGGGCTGTTTTCAGCGGTCGGCACTTTATATTCATAGAGGAACGTATAGTGCTGGTCCATATCAAGAATGGTAATGATCTGATCATTGTCGTTTGAACCAGCTTTGGGGCCAGAGCCGTAAGCAAGCGTCGCGTTAAGGGAAAGATCGTTCACGGGGATGACGCCCTGGGCCACGACCTGGTAGCCCTTGTACTTATGTTCTACAGCCGTGGTTTTATCCGATCCGGTCTGGATGTCAACCTCGCCTTTCAGCTTCACCACGCCGAGGTCGCCTGTGTAATTCAAGCCGATGTTATACAGATCATTGCCGTCAGCACCTACGACACGACCAGGATTACGGAAATTGACGTCAGTAAGATCGATTCCCACGGTGTTCTTGTCATCGATCTTGTACACGTCGAGGAGCACATAGGCATCGATGTCGTCATTAGCTAGGGCAGCACTGCCCTCATTCACCTTCACATTGACGCCGGCGAGCGTATTGTTGCCGGACCCCCAATACGCGAGCCAGGCATCGGAGCCGTACTTCATGGAACGGAAGAACCAGCCCTGGCCGAGCTGCAGGAGCTGATGGCCGCCCTTGATGCCGACCGGAAGATCGGGGAGCATGAAATCGATCCATGCCTCGCGGATATCGATACGGCCTGTTGTGGCTGAAGGTGTTAATGAGTTGCCCTGAGGCGCTTCGAACCTGCCCCAGGTGTCCCAGTCGTTCTCGATCTGGACTCTACCCTTGAGGTTGTCGCCGGCCTTGGCATTCACGCCGAGCCTCACCCGCTCCTGGGTGTCGGCCTGGTTGTTTTCTTGACTCTTGTCGCCGGTCAGATCCGAAAAATCCCTGCTCCGGATTTCGACGCTGCCGTCAACGGACACGTCGACGGCGAACGCTACTGCGCTGAAACAGGATATTGCCAGAACTACGAGTACTACGAGAAACTTCTTCATCGTTCATCCTCCTTATGTAGTTTTGTCCCGGGTTTTTTCGCGGAACTCATGATAACCTTTGCTGAATGTGAAAACGATGGTGCGATGTTTCCGAGTATTTGAGATTATTCACCCCCTCCTTTCCGTCTGGAATGCAAATCGTGCTCAGCCGTACAAGATGCATGACGGTGCTGGTAAACGAGATCCTGTTTTTTTCTGAAACGCCCGTTCGCGGGCAGGAATGTCGTGTGAAGGCCAGGCGCGCAAAACTTCAGCGCCCGCCCCATCGGGAGAAATGGAGTAACCGTGATATGTGCTTTCGATAGTGGAACTCATAGACTTTGAATCGTTGAACCAGCCACTACTTTGCTACAGTCACAGATTACAGATGCAGATTACGATTAGAGATGGTGCAAATAATTTTTGCCGGGAATTGGTGCTTTGAATTGCCAAAAATATATCAAACTTGACCAGGCAAGTCAAGGTTTTTTCTGCCTCCGGAAAGACGCGGCAATTTATAACTCATGTGCAAATTAGAACTGTAGTTGATTCTCGCGGTTGCGGATTTGTGAAACTCTTCATGCGCGCTGCCTGCGGCCTTCGAATAGCGCTCTTTTTTTCATCCCAAAATCTCCTTTTTCGAATTTGTCACCAGAGATCAGGATATCAGTATCCGCATGAAATCTGTTGACTGTATGCAGTATTCCTGCGCAATAAGAAACATCTTAAAACATCGAACGTCTTCGTATCGAAACATGGGCGTTGCTTTAAAAGGACTTGAGAGGCTTCCGAAGCTCCCGCCGCTCCCGGCGGCAGGGTGCAGATGTGCGAATAACTGCCGCTTTCAGGATTATCGCAGCAACCCCGTATAGTCTCTTGCGCCGTGAATAATTCTCTGTATGAGGACTGCCTCTGCGCTGACAGTATAGAAGATCAGGTAGTTATCAACGACAAGATATCGATACCCCAACCGGGCCAGTTCCTCTTCCGCCGGAATCCTGCCGGGAGAGGGGTGTTCGGCGAGCCGGGCAAGCTGTTTTTCGATCCTTGCGGCGAGCTTTTCGGCGGCGGCAATATCATCTTCCACGATAAAAGCAATGATCTCAGCGAGATCGTCTTCTGCGATACCGAGGAGTCTGACCGAAAGCTTATGAGGACTCATGCAGCCGCTTTCTGATGTCCGTCATGACCTGCTTGAGCGTTCTTCCCTTATCACCTGACGCGATCTGGTTTTGGGCGACCGCAAGCTTGCTGAAGAGGTCGAGCTTCAACTGAAGCTGCGCATAGCGCGCCATGGACATGACGACCAGGTCTCCTTCGCCGTTCTTTGTTATAAAGATAGGCTCGTTCAGCTTGTGGGCGAGCTCCGATATCTCGTTTGCCTTGTTGCGAAGGTCGGAAATGGGTTTTATCGTGGGCATGCCTCCCTCCTTTCTGTACGCAATATTATATCATTTTAATGATAAAGTCAAATTTTGAGGTGAATCCAAAATCAAAACCATTTACCGCCAAGGCGCGAAGGACGCCAAGAAAAGATTCAAGATTTTGAATTCATGATTCGGGATTTCCTTCGCGTTCTTAGCGCCTTCGCGGTTCCATGGTGTGGGTCTTTTCATTGGTCTGAAGCATTGCCTCGCTAAATCTTCTTCTTGCATAAATCCGCTCCCCGTGCTATAAGTACCCGCATGTCAACAGCGCCGACACTCGAAGAACAGATCGTCATGGCAGGGCTCCGCTACGGCAGGCGGCACGATATCGGCTATCGTACGGGACTGGTCATGCAGGTCCTGGGCACAGGGGCCCTGGCCGTTCTTTATCCTCTCGAAAATCCCTTTTATACCGCCGGCATCATGCTTTTCGAAGCCGGCGTGCTGCTCTCGGCCATCTATCTGCTCGTCCGGATGAGGCCCATCAAGACATTCATAATCGGCTCCGTCATCGTGGGGCTCGCGCTCCAGATAGCGGGGTTCCATGTGCCCGAACAATATGCGGGGACGGCGATCATCGCGGGAATCGGACTTGTCTGTGTGGGCGCGGCGGGAATGGTCGGGAAAGAAGCCTGTTGTTTCGGCTACAAGGAAGGGTGGCTCCTCATGACGCTCGGCTTTCCCATCGTGACGCTTGGAAACCTCGTGGGCAGGGAAAACCGCATCTTTAACTCCGCAGGGTTCTCGATAATCTTCCTTCTGCTCCTCTCCCTCACCGGCAAGAAGCTCAAGCAGCGGCTGCTGTCGCCATGCATGGAGAACCAGGAAGTCAGAGGACGGAAGTAAGACGCAAGAAGTAAGAGGAAAGATGAAAGACGCAAAAATTAGATGAGAAAACATAACTTCAGAAACCTGAAAATCTATCAACGCGCCATAGCATTCGCGGTAGAAATTTACCGGGTCAGCAGGAGCTTTCCCAAGGAAGAAATTTACGGTTTAACAAGTCAGATTCGACGAGCGGCAACATCGATATCTCTCAATGTCGCAGAGGGAAGCGGAAATTCATCAGAGAAAGAATTTAAACGATTTCTTGAAATAGCGTTACGGTCAGATTACGAAGTATTGGCCTGCCTGGAAATAGCTTTAAGATTGAACTATTGCAGCCAAGTGGATTTTGAAAGATTATGCGTGGAAGCGAATGAAATAGCCTCCATGATTGCCGGATTCTCAAAAGGCCTGTAGTCTTACTTTTTCTTGCTTCTTGC
>JAWOJY010000134.1:0-8654 GCA_033854515.1 Nitrospirota bacterium | reverse complement strand
CATCCCAGCCAGAGGCGATGTCTTTCAGCAGTCCGGCCAAGCTCGGAGCGATGAAGCTCCTGATCTCCGGAAGCGTCTTCAGGGACAGTTTCAGGGCGATGAGATCGCGGGCGTTCGCTACGCCCAGGGAGATGCGGCTGATCAGCCGTTCGACGTCGTAGACGCGTCCCAGGGCAGCACGGAGACTGGCGCGGATCTGGTGGCGGTCCTTCAGTTCGGCGACGCCGGCAAGCCGCGCATCGATCTCGGCAATGTCTGTAAGCGGACCGAGGAGCCACTCGCGGAGCTTCCGTCCGCCCATCGAGGTGACGGTATGGTCAAGTACGGACAAGAGCGTGCCCTGCGTCGATCCGTCGTAGATGTTCCTGACGAGTTCCAGGTTCCGCTGGCACGCGGGGTCCAGCACCATAGAGGATCTCACCAGGTAAGGTCTGATGCGCCGAATGTTGGTAAGCGCCGTCTTCTGCGTCTCTTCGATGTACCGGAGCGCCGCCCCCGCCGCCGAGATGCCGAGGCTGAGTTCCCCACACCCGAATCCCTCCAACGACGAGGTCTTGAAATGGTCGAGCAGCGCCTTCTTCCCTGTCTCGCGGTCGTATGTCCAGTCATCATGCGTGTTAATCACTTGCGTATATTGGCGCAGGAGCGAACGCAGCGAAGGAGAGGCCTCCTGTCCCTTCGGCAGGACGAACTCCCGCGGCATGAAACGCGAGAGCACCGTGTCGAGCTCGGCCAGGGAATCCGCGCCCATCACTTCGGCGACAGAGAAATCGCCGGTCGAGATGTCGAGGAATGCAGCGCCATACCCCTCCCGCGCGGGGTAGAGGGAGGCAAGATAGTTGTTGTCCTTGGCATCGAGCAGGTTAGCGTCCAGGACAGTGCCGGGTGTGACCACGCGTATCACCTCGCGCTTCACCAACCCCTTGGCCAGCTTGGGGTCTTCCACCTGCTCGCAGACGGCGACCCTGAAGCCCCGCCGGATGAGCTTTGCGATATATCCTTCCGCGGCGTGGTAGGGGAACCCACAGAGCGGCGTCTCGTTGCCCTTGGATTTGTTCCGCTGGGTCAGCGTGATCTCGAGCACCTTCGACGCCGTCACCGCGTCCTGGTCGAACATCTCATAGAAGTCGCCCATACGGAACAGGAGGATCGCGTCAAGATGCTGCCGCTTGATCTCGCGGTACTGCTTCATGAGGGGAGTGAGGTCGGTCATGAGAATGAGTCAAGAGGCAGTCGATAGTCGTAATGCAGTCGCATCGCCAACCAGCGTGTCACGCGCTGCCATCTGGTGCGTCGCTGTGGACCGCCGGGTTGGAGTTGTGGTGACTAATCATTATCGGCACATCAAGAGTATTTGCAGTTAGGCTTTCATTTCGCGACGAATTTTAATCCGAGTATATATACGCGGCAGAGCCACATTCAAGTGTGAAGTGCAACGAATGAGCGAGCGGCTTCCAAGGGTGTTTTAAACCCGAGGCACTTCCTCGGCCGATTGTTGATCAGCCTTTCGATTCGCTTGATCTGATCTTTGTCAATCTTACTGAAGTCCGTGCCTTTCGGCAAGTAGCGACGAACGAGCCCGTTGATCTGTTCATTCGACCCGCGCTGCCATGCGGCATAGGGCTGGGCAAAGTAGCACTTGGTGCCGAGCTTGGCCGTCAGTTCCTCGTGCGCGGCGTTCTCCGTGCCATTGTCCAAGGTCAGCGTTCGGCGCGCTTCAGGCGGAAGCTTCTTGAGCGCCCGGATGATCGCCTTATTGGTTTCGGTAGAGGTCCTGCGCTTCAACTTGGAAAGCCGAAGGAGCCGGGTCTTTCGCTCAGTTATGCTATGCAGTGCAGGTTTGCTTTTACGGGAAACCATCGTATCAGCTTCCCAGTGGCCGAATTCTTTTCTGCGCTCGACAGCCTTCGGCCTGGCGTCAATCGGAATCCTATTGGGAATCTTGGTTTTTCGCACCTTTCTCCCTTTGCCCTTGATGCGTCGTTTCCGATGGGCGCGACAAAGCTGGGAGATGAGTGACTCCCGATCCGGGGTATCCCGGTGGTAGATGAACTGATAGATTGCCTCAGGGCTGATCGATAAACCGATCTTCCGCTCTTTGAGACGGCCGGCGATGATCTCCGGTGACCAACCGAGCTTGAGCTTTTGCCGGACATACTGTTGGATCTTCTTGCTCTTGAGCAACGGTCGACTATGACGAGCGTCCAGTTTCCTTTGCTCTGATCTCTTATGCGCCTGACAAGGCGTGTAGCAACGATACTCAGATGATGCGTTACGAGCAAGTTCCCGGGAAATCGTCCCTTTGTCCCGGCTTAATACCCGAGCAATTTCGGAGGGGCCTTTTCCCTCCCAACGCATCTTGGCTATGAGCTCACGCTCTGCTTCGGTAAGGTGTACATAGTGTTTTGGCATGGCCACTTAGGATAGCAGATTCCTTCCTGCTCTCCCAAGTGTTGCACTTCACAATTGAACTTGCGATGTCAATTTTATTTCAAGTTATTTTTACTGACTGTAAGCTCCAGCGACCTCAGATCCACATAGACATCGAGTACAGGGAAAAGCAAACAGCTAAATTAATCAACGATCATTGACTGTTATTTGCTCGATATGCCCTGATAAAGCAAGACAATGCTTGCAACCAGCGCTGAGATACGAAATACAGCTACGAATATTCTCATAATTAAGATTTGGTCTTGACTTAGGTCCTCTTGATGGTGTTGTTTTTGGAGGTCTATAATATACTTTAAAATACTATTTCCATACCTAAAAAGACAAACACTGACAAGTAATGAAACAATGCCTGATATGATTCTATCTATATCCATTTCGGTTGTCTTCTTAAATCATCAATGACATCAGTTGATTAAGCTTAAATATGCCGTCCCGTTTCCCCCCATAAGTACCTGAACATAATATGCCACCGGGCCCAGGAGGATCAGGAACCACAGAAGATGCATCCCGTATTTGGCGCTGGTCGCGGTGTAGGTCGTGATTCCGCCTGCGTCGTTATCGGCAACCATAACGATAATGCCCGGTCCGGCAGTTAGCAAAAAGAGCCGCATCGCCTTAAGAATTCTGCGGTACTGGTAATAAAGTGTGTAAAGATGTTCATTGTTCGACCTCCAGTCCTCAAAAATTAATAGCTCAGGTGTAAGCGCAAAGAATAGACTTCGGCCGGTCCCCGGTCACGGTTGTATCCGGGATTCTGTATGAACTGAAAATCCGGGGAAAGCTGGGCATATTGACCAAGTTGAATGCGGTAATAGGATTCGAGGGTCTGCTCGAGACCGTAATTAAGCTTACCATCACCCAGGAGTATGCCGATGCCGCCTGCTGCAAGATAATTTTTGTGCGAAGTTGACAGGCCATTCACCGCGTATGCGATTCCCAACCTGTCTTCCTTCCTCCCCCAGCGTACCCCGCTCACCTGGAGGCCCAGGCTCGCATGGCGGTCCGATTCCGTATAGGCCCAAATCTCGTGAGCGCCGTCATTCCACCCAAGGCGCCCGAACAAGCCTGTTTCCCCTTCGTCGTCAAGCGGTTGCTCGAAATTGAGTCCAAAACCGTACTTCGTGCCGCCAAACTTCTCAACGAGCAGGAGATTGGGCGCCGCAGAGGTGGCTCGTCCAAGCGCCAGCGCCTGGTCGTAGCTCCCCATCCGGGACTCGTTGAAATAGGAAAGCAGACGAACTACCGTTCCGGCATTGTTCGGCTTCAGCGTGAGTTCCAGATTGTATCCGAGTTCTCTTGCGTCAATGACATCAAAGTCAGCGCCGTTGGCGGTATTAGGCTCCAAAAAGATCCCGAAGGCCAGTCTCCATTTAGGCTGGACCAGTGCCGTAACGAATCCGTAGCTGTAGCCCCGCGTATCCGAGGCGTAGTCCCAGGCAGTGTTGTACAGGAAATCGTAGTTCAGGAACTGGGTCCGATTATTGTTGGCGTATCGGTTCTGGTCGAAGTCGTCCGTAAGAGTGAGCTTCCCTGCTTTTACCTCCCATCTGGCGACAGGCTGGTTTTCGGGGAGTTGATCCATGCCCCGCTCGACCTTCTCGGTTTCAGAGGAAAGGGGAAGGAAGTACCTGAGATATAAGCGTGCCACGTAAGGGTCCTTTGACAGATTAGATGATCCTGCCCTGATAACGTCCCCGTTGACATACCCGGCGAGCCCTACGCCGTCGCTAACGCCGTTTCCGCGGAAATACTCAATGTCCAGGTAAACCTGGAGTGTCGGCGCCAGTTTCGAACCCAGATACACTCCGTACGTCTGGGTGAAATCGCTTCCTTTACCGTCATCGGTTCTGAAGCTGTTCGGCCCCTCATAGGGGCTGTGAAAAGCCGGCACATTCTGGTATACGCCATTGAACTGCATTCCGACGACCTGAGGCGCCCAATCCGGTTCGGGTGTGGTTTCTGCATGTGCGGGGCACGCAAGAGCGTTTAACAGGATCGCGGGAAAAAGCACAACATAGAAATGGCGAAGAACAAGTGAAATGTTAAAGGTGCGGAGGTCAAACAAAACATTCGAAATTCGCGAAAATGTCAGATAGACGGCCTGAGAGCGTTTCAGACCGCCTCGTACCTGCGAAATGATTGCGATGAGATGCATTTCCCGACCTCCCATGCATTGATCATATCAACTCTAAAAAGAACGATTTATTTCCGGACGTGTTGATCAATGCAAAATCATGGATATGGATTAAGAAACGAAATGCTATCAGAAATCATGGAGCGAAGAGAAGAGGCTATGAGGTGAGGCACGGGACGGAGGCGAGCAACGGACAGTTTTCTTCTTTCATCATTTCTGATAGCGGCACACATAATTCGTTCAAGCTGCACATGTGACTTGGGCCACCGTCCATTGACATCACCTCCTTTGGGATAAAATGCGCTGTAAGTGAGTGCCTGCAATGAAACAAAGCCTTATAACAAAAAAGCTACACGATGTCAACATAATTCGCCCTGGATTATAAAAGAAATGCTATCCCGCCGTAGACCGTTTTTTGAAGATGTCTCGTTATTGATTTTGCACTGCCGGGGGCAACTCCATGTCGGTTCGATTCCGACCGCCGGCGCCATTATAAAAGATCGGTTGTTCGTCGATCTTTTTTGCTTTCCGGGAAGCAGAGCGCATGTGTGCTTCCGACCGCCGACACCATCTTCACTCCCTCTGAATCAGAGCTTATAAATTTTTTATAATTCTCAACACACCGATGGAGCCATACGGTGTCCTGCTAGAGAAGGACATCGGACTTCTGTGTCCTTACCGCCTTCTTCTTCGCGGTCTTGGTCTTCATTTCAGTCTTGATCGAGATGCCTTTTGTACTGCCGGATCTTCACCCTCGTCGGCAGAACGGCTCTCTACAACTTTTTTCCTCCTTGCGGTCGGGAATAAAGCGCGCTACATTCAAAGTGACGGATTAAAGCGAGGATAGTGTAAAAGTTTAAAAAGGCGGTGTGCCCATGATATATACGTACGACTACATAGTTTCCATGATAGGAAGGCAGGGCTATCTCGATCTGGCCGCGGTCTTCCTTGCATTGGGTTTTGAAAACATTCATGACGTGCCTGATGTGTTGTGGGAAGCAGCGATCAAGGCCTATGAAGAAAATGCCTTGAAAAGAGTGGCATAGAGGCGGTGACGCGCGTCAGCATTTTGTGAATTCGGGTGCACTCTATCTGAAATTACTGCAGGTCCCGGGGAAGATGACAATTATAGTTTTTCAATCTCTGCCTTGAAAAACTTGTACGTCTCCTGGTCGAAAATGCAGAATTCAACGACCGTGAGCGGCGTTTCAGCATTCGTTTGCAAGAAGTCGGCGGTCTCTCCGACGAGTATCTTCGCGCACCGGTCTTTCGGAAAGCCGAATATGCCCGCGCTGATCGCAGGCATGGAAATAGTCGAGAGTTTCTTCTCCACGGCCAGGTTGAGAACGCTCTTGACGGCGCTCTTCAATTTGTTGTCCTCGTCACCCTCCCCCATCCTCGGTCCGACGGCGTGGATCACGTATTTGGCCTTGAGCTTGCCGCCGCCGGTGATAGCGGCGCCGCCCACGGGCACGTAGCCGATCTTATCGCTCTCTTCCTGGATGATTCTCCCACCCTTACGCACGATCGCGCCGGCGACCCCTCCGCCGTGCTGGAGGCGGGAGTTGGCGGCGTTCACGATGGCGTCGACATCCCGTTCCGTAATGTCCGCCGACACCAGCCGTAGTGCGGTCTTGCCTACTGATTTTTCAAGAGCCGTCATGGCTGTCCCCACGTTTGAATTCTTTTGTGAATTTTGCGCTTCTTTGCGGCAAAATATCTTATGTTTTCTGTTGCGGCCAACAGACCGCACTATGTATCTCTTGCGAAATCATCCCAGTCCGACATCCACGAGGAGAAGCTCGGTGTCGTTACCCGCCGTCACATCGATCTTTTCCTCATGAGCGACTTGGGCGGCTCCGAGTTCCGGTATCATCCGGCCGTTCACCCAGACAGGGCCTCCTTCGAGCACGTAGAGGTATGCGCCGCGGCCGGGCTCTACCACATAGCTCGCCGTCTTTCCCTCATGAAGGAAACAGGCGTGGACCTGAGCGTCCGAGAAGACCGGGAGGGCGCCCGGATGCATGTTCGAGACGAGGGGGAGAAACCGGTCCGTCCGTTCGGCCTTGTCGACCGCCTTCTGTTCGACCGACGGGTCGAGGTCGTGCCGTGAGGGATAGAACCACATCTGAATGAACCGCATGGGCCTGTCCGGGAGGTTGTTGATCTCGGAGTGCCACATGCCCTTGCCCACCGACGTGTGCTGCACCCAGCCTTTCTTGAGCACGCCGCCCTTTCCGTGCTCGTCGGCGTGCCGGAACTCCCCGTCCACGCAGTAGGTCACCACTTCGTTGTCGCGATGAGGGTGGAGCGGCCAGACCGCTCCCGGTGAAAGAGTGTCGTCGTTGAAGACCCTGAGCGTTCCGAAGTCCGCGTAATCGGGATCATAGTAGTCACCGAAAGAAAAGTGCCACCGGCCGTGGAACGTCCCGTTCTCGATTCTGCCGTCGACCTGGTAAATGCTGTCCGGATTCCGGACCACTATCACGCCGCCACCTCCTGTCGTGCCTATTCAAGCATAACATAATTTTCCGGACGCGGCCGTCCGGAACCGCCGGCAACGGATCCTGTACAAAAAACCTTTTACACCGTGAGGGGTTATGATATAATTCGAACCATGAAAACTCCGGACTTTGAAGGCCTCATTCCGTCGGTTGTTGCCAAGGTCGCCCCCTTTGTCGAAGAGATGCTCGCGGGCCACGGCTCGAACATCCATTCCGTGCACCTCGTCGGGAGCGCCGTGATCCCCGATTACAGCGAGAAACTGTCGGACATCAACTCCGTCGTCGTGCTTCATAACATGGACCTGAAGTTCATCACGTTTCTTGCGCCGCTCGGGAAAAAGTACGGGAAAAAGAGGATCGCCGCTCCGCTCGTGATGACGCCGGAGTATATCAAGAGTTCTCTTGACGCCTTTCCCGTTGAATTTCTCGACTTCAAGCTCATCCACAAAACCGTGTACGGTGAGAACATATTCGGGAGCATCGAAGTCTCCCGGCAGCACCTGCGGCTCCAGTGCGAGCGCGAGATCAAGGTAAAACTCATCGGGCTGCGGCAGGGTTACATCTCGTCGCTGGGGCGCAGAGAGCATCTCGAGGCGGTGCTCGTGAAATCCGTCACCGGCTCCATGGCGCTCTTCCGGGCGATCATCACGCTCACGGGCAAGGAGCCCCCGGTCATGAGGGCGGAGGTCGTCAAAACGTTCGGCGCGGCAACGGGAATCCCCACAGGCGCCCTCGAGACACTGCTCCTCCTCAAGGCGAAGGCCGTCAAGCTTCCGGAGCATGACGTGCGATCGCTGTTCGAACGCTACTACGGCACCCTCGAAGCCATGGAAAAGACCATCGATGGACTCCCTGTTTAAGAAAAGCATTCTCATAGCATGTATCGTAAGCGCTCTCGCTTTGCCCGCCTTTGCCTCCACTCCCGAGCCTCCGGCAATGCCGCGCGACTACGTGGTGGACCTTGCCGGCGTCATCGGCCCCGATGTGCAGGGCCGACTGAACGGATACCTTCAGGAGCTCGAACAGAAGACCACATCGCAGGTCCTCGTCCTTACGGTCAAAAGCCTCGACGGCGAGAACATAGAAGACTTTTCACTTCGGACCGCTGAAATGTGGAAGCTCGGCCAGAAGGGAAAAGACAACGGGGTGCTGATCGTCGTTGCCGTGCAGGACAGAAAATACCGGTTCGAGGTCGGTTACGGGCTCGAGAGCGTGCTGCCCGACAGTTTCGTGGGCTCGATAGGAAGAAAATACCTCGTTTCCTATTTCAGGCAGGGTGATTACTCGACGGGAATATACAAGGCCACTCTTGCCGTCATACGTACGATCGCGCAAAGCCAGGGAGTGGAGATCACCGGACTGCCCGCGATGCGGACGAACCGGGAAGTCGAGGTGCCGGGGGTAGCCGTGCAGCTCGCGGGCGCGCTGATATTTCTTCTCGTTCTGATTCTGTTTATATCGAGTCCTCACCGCTGTTTGACTGTTTTCCTGGCAGGTTATATGCTCGGAGGCGGGGGAAGAGGCGGCTGGTCGGGCGGCGGCTACAGCGGAGGCGGGTTCGGCGG
>JAWOJY010000133.1:0-6026 GCA_033854515.1 Nitrospirota bacterium | reverse complement strand
AGGGTGGATTCTTTTCATGATAAAAACGCCCTCTCACGCAGGAATGATCCCAGACTCTCCTCCCATGAAGGTATCGTGACATCAAGGAGAGAAGAAAGTTTTTTGTTGCTCATGGCGGAAAACTTCGGTCGTTTCGCCGGAAGATGAAAGGTGTCCATGGACACCGGTCTGATAAATTTGTTGATCCTCAGACTTGAAAGTATCGCTTTGGCCCACTCGTATCGTGAACAATAGCCGCTGTTCGTCAAATGGTACAGTCCCGTTACCCCTTTCTCGAGCGCCTTCAGGGTAATTTCAACAACCATATCCGTGTATGTCGGCACTGAGAATTCATCACAGGAAATCTTCAGATACTCACTTTTCTTTGACCATTCCGTGAGCTTGTAAATGAAGTTCTGTGTGCCGGCTCCGTACACCCAGCTCAGTCTCAGGATGAGCGATCTTTCGTCCGCCTCCCGTACGAGCTTCTCTCCTGCGAGCTTGCTCTTTCCATATCCACTGAGCGGATTCACTGCGTCGTTTTCGGTATATAACCCGTCCTCTTTCTCCCCGTCGAAAACATAGTCCGTACCGAAATGGACGAGAAAGGCGTTATATTTCGCAGCAGCATGCGCCAGATGTCCCGGGCCGTCCGCATTCACCGCGAACGCTTTGCCGCATTCCTGCTCGGCCCTGTCCACGAGGTTGTAAGCAGCGCAATTGATGACGATTCCGGGTCTCAAAGACCCGATGACCTCATTGACCCGGCTTTCGTCGGTAATGTCGAGACGGGATTCGTCCGGCGCTTCAAAGTCGAGTGATCTCTTCTCGAAGGTTCTGATGAATGCCTGAGCGAGTTGTCCGTCTCTTCCGGTGATGAGATATTTCATGGGTAACTGTCACAGGGAAAAGTTATTGTCCGCGCCTCTCAGGACGGGATGTACTCTATCTTTCCTCGAAAGTACGGGATTTCCCAGCGGCCATGCGATCCGGAGTTCGGGGTCGTTCCATATGATCCCTCGATCGTCCGATGGGGAGTACTCTTCGGTACACTTGTACAGCACTTCGGCCGTGTCGCTGATTACCTGAAAGCCGTGGGCGAAGCCGGGCGGGACATAAAGCATGTGCATGTTTTCACCGGACAGTTCAGCGCTCACCCACTTCCCGTAATAGGGCGAGCCTTTCCTGATGTCGACGGCAACATCGAAAATCTTCCCATTCATGCAGCACACGAGCTTGCCCTGGGCCTTGGGGTTTTTCTGGTAGTGCAGCCCCCTCAGGACGCCCTTTGCGGATTTGGAATAATTGTCCTGCACGAAGTGCCCTCCTACGCCGGCCCGGGCGAAATCGGTGCGTTTGTATGTTTCCAGAAAAAAGCCGCGTTCGTCTCCAAAGACTTTCGGCTGTACCAGCAGGATTCCCGGTATCGCGAGTTCCTGAAAATCAAAAGGCATTCGGGACCCCCTGCTCCGCCACTCTCCTCAGATACTCACCGTAGGAATTCTTCGTATAGCCTTCCGCCGCTTTCAGAAGCCGGTCTTTGTCTATGTATCCCAGCTTATATGCGATTTCCTCGATACACGCCATTTTGAGGCCCTGCCTCTTTTCGATAGTCGCAATGAATTCCCCTGCCTCGAGCAGACTTTCGTGCGTTCCCGTATCGAGCCAGGCGTAGCCCCTGCCCATGAGCTCGACGCGCAGCTTCTGTTTCGCCAGATAGATATTGTTCACGTCCGTGATTTCGAGCTCACCCCGGGCTGAAGGTTTTATGCTTTTTGCGATGCCGATTACATTGCTGTCATAAAAATACAGACCCGTCACGGCGAATCTAGATTTGGGGTTCTTTGGTTTTTCCTCAACAGAGAGCACCTTGCCGTTCTTGTCAAACTCAACAATGCCGTATCGTTCCGGATCGTTCACATAGTAGCCGAATACCGTTGCTCCGCCTCGTGAGTTCACCTCACTGACCGCCTTTTGCAAAAGCTCCGTGAGCCCGTGCCCGTAGAAAATATTGTCCCCAAGGACGAGACAGACCGTGTCTCCGGCGATGAACTCTTCGCCGATGATGAATGCCTCCGCCAATCCCTTCGGCTGCGGCTGTTCCTTGTACGAAAACCGCAAACCGACGTCGCTGCCGTCCCCGAATATGTCTCTGAACCTCGGCAGATCGATCGGCGTGGAAATGATCAGGATGTCCCTGATCCCGGCAAGCATGAGCACGGAGAGCGGGTAGTAGATCATGGGCTTGTCGTAAATAGGGAGCAACTGCTTGCATACCCCCCGTGTTATTGGATAAAGTCTTGTGCCGCTGCCGCCTGCTAAAATAATGCCCTTCATGATCAACGCTCCGAATGCGGACATCCCCACGCAAGCCTGCACGCTCGCAGGGGAGTCATGTTCGTATTTTCACGAAGACAAAAGATAGTATAATAAACAGGGAAATGCAAGAATAAAATGTCCAAATATTTTAACCAGCAGCCGACCACGCTGGCCCGCGGCCGTTTCGTCGCACCCGCAGCCACAAAGTGCCATGAAAACCGTACGTCACTCTGTACGTATTCGTTGCTTGAGCTCTTCCGGCTTCACCGTCGCCGTTCCCACCACCCCGACCACCACCCCGGCGGCGAAGTTGGAAATCTTAGCAGCGTCCACCATGCCGGCGCCGGCGGCCATGGCAAGGGTGAGAACGCTGATAACCGTGTCCCCCGCACCGGTCACATCAAATACCTCGCGCGCCACGGTCGCTATATGCGTGATCCTGCCGTCCCGCTCGAAAAGGCTCATTCCGTGTTCGCCCCGGGTTATAAGGATTGCGCTGCACTTAAGCCGGCTCAAGAGAAGATCCCCGGCTTTGAGCAGGCTCTTTTCGTCTTCTATATCGATTCGTGAGCCGACGGACGCCTCTTTCGTATTGGGCGTCAGTATGGTTACTCCGCTGTAAATGCCGAAATGGTTTACCTTCGGATCGACGGAGACGATGATGTCTTTTTTCCGGGCGAGCTTTACGATGTCCCTGACAAGGTCCTTAGTGACCACGCCTTTGCAGTAATCCGACAAAATAATTGCGTCAAGGCCGTCGTCCATACGCTGTTTGACGAAATCGAACATCCTTTTATGCGTGTCTTTCTCGATGCCCTGCTTCGTTTCTCTGTCAAAGCGGACAACCTGCTGGCTGTGCGCGATGATGCGCGTCTTTATTGTGGTCGGCCTTCTGTTTTCCGTAATGAGACCGTCCGTGTCAACGCCCTGCGTGCGGAGCATGTGAACGAGCTGCCGTCCCGCGTCGTCGTGTCCGATCACGCCACATACGTTCACAGCACCGCCGAGGGAGTGAATATTATTCACCACGTTGGCCGCCGCACCGAGAAGTACGTTCTCTCTCGTCACATTTACGACAGGGACGGGCGCCTCCGGCGAAATGCGGGATACGTTTCCCCAAATGTAATGGTCGAGCATGACGTCGCCCACCACAAGAATACGGGCTTTGGAAAACCGGTCTACGAATTTGAGCAGACGTCGTGATTCGGCTTTTGAAATCATTTCTTTACCGTCCCCTTCATGTCTACGAGAGTGGCTACTATGGATCCGATGGAAATCTTGCTTTTCATGAGCACCGGCGTTCTCGATTCATCGTCGGTGAGCCAGATATCGATCTCTCCTTTGTTTTGAAAAACTCCCTCATATTTGGGGTAGGTACGCACCTTGATGGCGTCGAATTCTCCGGCCGGCGTGCTGATTTTTTCCTTTCCAAGGACCCGTACTTCGACGGACCAGTTCTTATCACTGTCATGAACGTCTATGAAAACGGACTTCCCGTCAACCAGTCCGTTCATCGTGCGAAGGTAATAGAGCGAGGACAGGGGGTCCTGTACGTGCGGAGGGATGGTGAACGTTTGGGGTTTGTCGTTGTTGATGACGGTCGTTACGGTGTTTGTTGCATAGTCGAAGGTCATTTCCTTCCGGCGTGTCTTTTTGCCGTGGCTCTCATGAGATGCATACCTCAGGCTGTCGAGGTCTTCGCAGTCCATGGTGCTCTCTACCACGTCGTGCACAGAGTAAAAGACCTTTACAAGTCCTGCTGACCGCGCCGTGGAGGTTATGCGGTAGACCTTTCTCCCGTCAGGCATCGTATCTTCATTCACTTCCATGACGGCCGTTCCGGCCTTGATGAAATTCGACCAGCTGATATCGTACGTGAGCCGCTCGCCTGGGCGAAATGCATGATTTTCTATTTTAATGTCGCTGCCTCGCGGTGGCGGCGTCTCGCCGCTTGCCCGAATAACAACCGCCAGAATCATGCAGAAAGAGAACAGTATGGGTTTCATAAGAGCTATTTTCCCCTTAATCGTGCTACTGCTCCGAAAACGTCGTCAACCGTGATGGCCTCCATGCAGGCCCGTGAGCCAAGCGGACACTGCTTTTGTTCACAGGGTGCGCAGACAAGACCTTTTATCAAAACCGCATTGCCCTTCCCGAGCGGACCGGTGCGCCTCGGGTCCGTCGATCCGTAAAGTCCGATGACCGGCGTCTTCACCGCGGTTGCAAGATGGAGCGGACCGGTATCGGGACTTACGAGGCAGCTGCATTGCGCCAGAAGCGCCGCGGTCTGGGATATCGACAACTCGCCCGCTGCTGATACGGCCTTGGACTTCATAGCGGCCATGACTCCGGCAACGAGGGCCCTGTCTTCTTTTCCGCCGACGAAGACGACCGCCGCGTTGAGCTCGCTCTGCAGCCTGTCAGCGAGTTCTGCGAACCTCTCGGGGAACCAGTTACGCGCCGGCCGCGCGGCACCCACGCTGCAATTCAACGCAATGAGCGTTTTGTCGCTCACCCCGCGTTTTGAGAGGAACCGTCCGACCGCCGCGGCATCGTCCCGCCCGACGGGGAGCTCTATCTCCTCAGCGCGTGTATCGATTCCCGCAGGCTTGAGCGTTTCCATGAAGTTCTGTGCCGCGTGCATGCGTGCTTCGCCGGGCTTGGCCCTCTTCTGTTTTCGATAAACGAGAACGTGACCCGCGCCAGCGAGCCTCCTCAACAGAGAGGACCTGAAGGACGGCTGCATGTCTATAAAAAGATCGAATCGTTCCTTCCGCAGGTGCAAACCGAGGCCAACCAGGTTCTTTATGCTTTTTTTCATCTCCGATTTATCGAAGATACTTACACTGTCCGCGATATGAGTTCCCTGAATAAGCGAATCGAGTCCGGGGGAGATCATTACGGTGACATGCGCTGCAGGATACTTCTCTTTGAAAGCCTTCAGTGCCGGGAGCGTATGGAGAAAATCTCCGATCGCTCCAGGCTTGAAAAAAAGAACCTTTTTTATATCCATTTTTTTAAGGTTATTATATTCGAAAGCCCCTCATTTGTAAAGATAATTTTGGAAAAAACGCCTGCGGAGCCTGGAGTGTTATGAGCCAAATCATAGCGGAACTGAGCAGTTTGCGGTATAAAGTAAATCAGATGATAAACCGGATGGAGATATGTGCTGTTGTTATATTGAATGGATATGAACTATCTTTTGAATATCATTTTTGGGCGAATGCGGTGCGTCCATTCAAATCTCTTTGCAGAAAGGACAGAAAATTATGGCCACGCCGAAAGTAGACATCGATACCTGTATTGGTTGCGGACTCTGCAGCGAACTTTGTCCTAAGGTTTTTGAGCTCCGTGACGATAAGGCGTGGGTGTCCGCCCCGAACGGATGCGACACCTGCGACTGCCAGCAGGCGGCGGACAGCTGCCCGGTCACAGCGATTTCGCTGGAGTAGTATTCTAATATCAGGCAGAGACAGTTGAGTCTCTCCTGCCTGTCTTCCTTTGATTCTACGCGAAGTAATACGGTATGATCCGGATACCAGAATCACTCGCTCTCAATTCTTTGGAGGCCTCGCCGTGCGCTCCTGGCCCTCGCCAATATGCCCTCACCCTGCTGGTCGACATTTTTCTTGACAATCATCCCCGTTTCTATATTATTTACCTCTGAAGTCCATGCTCGTGTGCCGCTGTGGCGGAATTGGCAGACGCAAGGGACTTAAAATCCCTCG
>JAWOJY010000132.1:0-7635 GCA_033854515.1 Nitrospirota bacterium | reverse complement strand
GGCGGTATATAGAGCTCCAGTATCTGCCGCCTCGCCTCCTGATAGCTGACCTTCCGTTCCTGGCGCGTCCCGGGCCTCCGGACGACCGGCTCCACCCGTGCGGCGCATACCTTGAACTCCGGAATCTTTGCGTTCGGATCAACGGCGCCGGTGGTCAACACGTTTGCCGCGGCTTCCCTGAAATGGAACGGTATGAAGATGATCCCCTCGGGCACGATGGGCGTGATCTGTGCTTTTACCTCGATGCTTCCCCTCCGCGAGGTCACACGCACCGGCTCTCCCGAGCGAAGGCCGAGCCGCTCGGCGTCCGCAGGGTTGATCTCAACCATGCACTCGGGCGCTTCACGCTCGAGCGCCGCGGTCCGTCTGCACATGGTGCCCGTATGATAATGGAAATAGCTCCTGCCCGTCGTAAGTATGAACGGAAAGTTCCCGTCCGTGGGCTCCGACGGCGGGATGAACTCGACGGGGATGAATGCACCCATGCCACGGGCGAATTTTTTCCGATGCAGATAAGGAGTTCCCGGATGGTCCATCCCGGGACAGGGCCACTGAAGCCCGTGCCCTGTGTCGAGCCGGTGGTGGAGGATACCCCCGTAGGAAGGCGTCAGGATCGCGATCTCTTCCATGATCTCGTGCGCGGCCCGGTAATCCATGGGATAACCCATGAGCTTCGAGAGACCGCAAATGATCTCATAGTCGGGTTTTGCCTCTCCCGGGGGCGGCACGGCCGCCCTGATTTTCTGCACCCTGCGTTCGGTATTGGTAAATGTCCCGTCCTTTTCCGCGAAGCTCGCGGCCGGCAGGATCACGTGGGCGAATTCAGCGGTGTCCGAGAGGAAGATGTCCTGGACGACCAGAAAATCGAGCCCCGACAGCGCCTCGCGAACGCGCGATGCGTCGGGGTCGGAGATCACCGGGTTTTCGCCCATGATATACATGGCGCGGATGCGTCCGGTGCGGGCGCCGTCGATCATCTCGGTGACCGTGAGCCCCGGTTCGTCGGGCAACGGCCCGGACCACGCCAGTTCGAATTTCTTTCGCGCCGCGGGATCGATCACTTTCTGATAACCTGAAAACACGTCGGGCAGTGCGCCGACATCGCAGGCCCCCTGCACGTTGTTCTGCCCCCTCAGGGGATTCAGCCCCGTCATGGGCTGGCCGATGTGGGCCGTGAGCATCACGAGGTTGGCACAGGATCGGACGTTATCCACGCCCGTGATATGCTGCGTGATACCCATGGAATAGAAGAGCATGGAGCGTTTTTCCGCTGCGTAGAGCCGCGCGGCCCTGCGGATGTCTTCCGCAGGCACGGAGGTGATCTTTTCCGCGACCTCGGGAGTGTACGCCATGACGCATTTTTCGAAGGCATCGAAATTCTCGGTCCGCTGTCGTATGAATGAGATATCGACGAGTCCTTCAGCGATGATCACGTGCATCATGGCGTTCAAGAGCGCCACGTCCGTGCCGCTCCTGTGGCGGAGGTGAAGGTGGCTGAACCGGGCGATCTGCGTCCGCCGGGGATCGGCCACGATCAACGTCGCGCCCCGGTCTCTCGCTTCAAGCATGTGCATGCCGATCATGGGGTGCTGTTCCGTAGTGTTCGAGCCGATCACGAAGATGACACGGGCGTCGCGGATCTCGTCTATGGAGTTCGTCATCGCCCCGGAGCCGAAGGCCGCAGCGAGGCCGCCGACGGTGGAGGAATGACAGAGCCGGGCGCAATGGTCGACATTGTTCGTGCCAACGACGGCGCGGGCAAACTTCATGAGCACGAAGTTCTCCTCGTTCGTGCACTTGGCCGAGCCCAGGATGCCGATAGAGTCGGGGCCGTACTGATGCTTGATTTCCGTGAGCCGTGCGGCAGTCCGATCGAGGGCTTCGTCCCATGACGCGCGCCTGAACACCGTTCCCTCCCGTATCAAGGGGAATTGCAGGCGGTCGGGATGCTGGACGAATTCATGGCAGTTCCATCCCTTCACGCACAGGGTCCCGTGGTTTACCGGATGTTTCCGGTTCGGAGACACGCCTGTAATCCGGTTATTCTCGACGTGAAGGTAAAGACCGCAGCCGCAGCCGCAGTAGGGACAGATAGATGAAATCTTTTCCATTGCGGATATTATACCACCCGATACGCTCGAACGCAAAAAATAGGGCAGGTCTGGTACGGTTTGATGCACGGCCTTGAAATCATGCTGTTGGGCCCACGGCAGATTATAGATCCAGAGGTGGAGAAGGCGCCCCTGAGCGAAGGACGCGCTCGGGAGCGCCGGTATGCCGCTCAGGAAAATAACGCAAATTCCGTCGGTTGCCTTCGGCGGGTTGTCCGACAATACGCAAAGTCAGCGCGATTGCGCGTCAGAGTGAGGGGGAAGCCTTCTCCTTCACCAAATTCAGAGACGGGCTACGGGGGATGTATTATTTTTTCGATTCGAGCGTTTCGATTTCACCCACACGATGGAACTTCATCATGTTCGTGCTGCCCGCCTGGCCCACGGGCACGCCCGCGGTGATGACGATCAGGTCGCGCGGCCTGACGAGCCTCCTCCGAAGCATGGCGTGCTCCACGCTCGAAATCATATCGTCGGTGGTCTTTCGGGTTTTGAGAATGATCGGCGTAACGCCCCAATACAGGGACAGGCGCCTGCAGATTTTTTCCGCGGGCGTGGCCGCGATGATCGGCACGAGAGGCCTGTGTTTTGACACAAGGAGTGCCGTAGTGCCGGACTGGGTAAAGGTCACGATCGCCTTTGCGTGCTGTTCTTCAGCCGCGCGGCATGCCGCATGCGCCACGCTTTCTCCGATCCCTGCTATGTTCACGTCAGGCGGAACGGGGGAAAGCGACGTTTCGGCCTCCGCGGCGATGCGCGCCATTACTTCTATTGCCTGAACCGGATATTTGCCTACCGCGGTCTCGCCAGAGAGCATAACGCAGTCCGTACCGTCCAGGATCGCGTTGGCCACATCCGACGCCTCCGCCCGGGTGGGCTGAGGATTTTCAATCATGCTTTCGAGCATCTGCGTGGCCGTGATCACGGGTTTTTCCGCTTCGTTACAGGCTTTGATGATTTTTTTCTGGAGCAGCGGCACCTGTTCGGCCGACATCTCCACGCCGAGGTCGCCCCGGGCCACCATCGCGCCGTCGGCAGACTTGATGATTTCTTCCAGGTTCAGTACGGCTTCGGGCTTCTCGATCTTCGCGATAATCGGCGTGTCCGCTCCGAACGTCCGTATGAAACGCCGCGTCCGCTTGATGTCGTCCGCGGTGCGCACGAAGGACAGAGCGATATAGTCGACGCCCTGTTCGATCCCGAACAGGAGGTCTTCCCGGTCTTTTTCGGAAAGAGCGTGAAGTGAAAGGCGCGCTCCGGGAAGGTTGACCCCTTTATGGCTCCCGAGCACGCCGCCGCAGATGACTTTGCACCGGAGTCCGTTGAAGGCCTTTTTCATGACCCTGAGCTCGAGCCTGCCGTCATCCAGGAGTATGCGGTCGCCGATCTTCAAGTCTCTCGTGAGCCGGGGGTAGGTCACGGAGAGCAGCTCGGTCGTGCCGACGACCGTGCGCGTGGTGAGCGTTACCTCGTCGCCCCGCTTCAGCCCGACCGCGCCGTTCCGCATCTCGCCGACGCGGAGCTTCGGTCCCTGCAGGTCCTGAATGATGGCGATCTGTTTCCCCGCCCGCGCAGCTTCCTGACGGATAAGGCGGATGCGGTTCCTGTGGTCCCTGCGGTCGCCGTGGGAAAAATTGAGCCTGGCCGCGTCCATTCCGGCGCGGATGAGCTTCGCGATAGCGGCGGAATCACTCGACGCGGGGCCTATGGTGGCGATGATCTTCGTGCGTTTAGTCATGGTAAGATTATAACAGATGTCAGAAGACAGGAGACAGACAAGAAGCCGATAAAACGAAAGACTTTCAGGTTTAGCTTCAGTCTGACATCTGTCTTCTGTACTCTACGTTTATCCTTTCACGGTTCCGCCTTCACCAACTCATACTTTTTTTGTCCCGAGGCCAAGGCGCTCGGCCTCGTCTATCTGAATCTGCTCCGGACGGCGATTGATCTTGAACATCACGTCGTCCCGGGCTTGATGCCGTCTCCTCGTCGTAGGTGAAGGTCCCTTCTTTGAATCGATAGAGTGTAAGGGGCAGATGTTCTTGCACTGCTCGCAGAATGTGCACAGCTCCGATTCCGCTACGGGCCGAAGAAAAATAGACTTTGGACATGAGGAACCTCTTTGCTCCGTGAGAGAAAACAGCCTACTTCTGTCAGTGATTGATATCACTCGATTGCGGCATCAAGCCACAATCTCTACGCGATATAGGGACTTCTTAATCAAATTCTTCTCAGACATGGAAAGAATTTCACGCGGAGACGCGGAGGACCAAGTTTTAAATCTAAACCCTTATCAGATACTTTTTTCTCCACGATCTCCGCGCCTCCGCGAGAGACCGTTTTTGGTTCCGGCTTGACCGGGTTAGGTTAATCATAGTGAACGATAATCGGTATTACCCTCGTGCAGCCTCATCAGTGTATAGAAAAGACGGGAGGGAGTCAAGAAGTTGTTGTCTCGGCGGGCATCAGATCATAAATGATTTTATAAAAAAACCGGGCAGGAAAGGGGGCTTCCTGCCCGTAAGCCTCCGCGCTGCCTCCGCGAAGGGGATCAGTGAAGACTGGCTGGCCTTCACATCTCAAGTGTGGACTTATTCTCAAACTCCGTGCATTGATGACGCGGTGTAAGAAACAGGTCGTGACGGGAGCATATGCCCGCGTCCGCCCGCACCGCTCCGTAGGCGGAGCTCAGGATGTTCAATCCCGGAAACGCCTTTTCAATTTCCGCGGGGCTGTTGCTGAAGTACCTGCATTGAGAGCACGGATTCATCATGACGGCTCCTGCTACTTGCCCAGGTTCATCCAGTAGTTTCCGAATACGTAGACCGAGAGGATAAACCCGAGCGCCACATTCACAATAACGCCGACAGTGAAGGACAGAAAAGGCTTTACTCCGGCGGCCTTGAGCTCCCTGAACCTGGTCGTGAGCCCGATGCTCAAAAAACAAAAAATGAACGCCCAGGTCCGGAGGGACACGATCGGCAGAAGCAGCCCCGGCTTGACGCTTCCGTTGAACTCAGCCGGTGAATAGCCCGAGGTGAGCAGAGTCATGAACAGGGACGCGGCGAAAAAGCCGATGACGAACTTCGGGAACCTCCACCAGATTTCCATTGCGTTCGGCCGCGTGCCGCATTCCTCCTTTTCCCATTTGAAGCATGCGATCAGGGCGAAGATGAACGACCAGATCCCTATCCACATGTCCCTGCCGATGACCTTCATCAGGGTGAACCCCTGGATGGCGGCATTTTCATTCCCCGCCATTTTGCCGTATGCGGTCGCAGCAGCGAATCCCGCGGCATCGGCGAACTCCGATGTCCCTACCCATGCGCCGGCGACGCCGGGATACAGGTTGAGTGCCTTTGACACAAAGGGCAGGAAAAGTATCATCACCAGGGCCCAGACGACCACGAGGGTGACCGAGGTGTAGAGATAGTCCTTTTTCCCGCCCACTGCGCTCGTGATCGCCATGGATGCGGACACCCCGCAGACGGAGCCCCCGACGCCGATGATCGAGGCGAGGCGTTTGTCGAGGCCGAACACTTTGGTGGAGACAAAATAGATCGTCAGACAGGTCGCGACGGATATCACGGTCGCCTGGAGCAGGGCTACCGGTCCGGCGGAGACCACGAGGGCGATGGGAAACGTTGCGCCGAGCAGGACGATTCCCGTTTTAATGTAGTACTCCACCCGGAAACCGGCATCCATCCATTTGGGCAGGGGAATGACATTGGCTATCACGAGCCCGATGATCAGCGCGACCAGCGGCGGCTCGAGATTGTATTTCGCCGCGTTGGCCCACCCTCCGATGGCAAACATGATGATGGACAGGACGTAGAGAAAGACAAAGGAGGGGATAAAGTGCGACGTCTTGATTCCCATGATTCGCGTTGAAACGCCGAAGATAACGAGCCAGGCGACAAACTGCAGGGCGTAGAGGCGGATGTTGCTGGCAAAATGGTCGCCCAGCTGGCCGAAGGACGACCACTTCAGCCCTCCAGGGTTGATCGCCAGCGACTTCACGAGCGTGCTGCCGTTGAGAAAAGCAATCAGTGCAACAACGACGATCCCGATTCCCAGATAAATCGCCCACCAGTCCTCCTTCAGGTACAACTCCTTCCAGCCCATGGATGCAGGCTGTTGCGCCGCCTGGGGCGCGCGCGCTACCGCTTCTTTTTCCGGCATAGTGTATCCTCCTTTTTGGTTGGGATGCTTTTCTGCCTTTAAAGGTTTATGACTGTAACAGCAACAACCGTGCCGCAGCGGAAGAAGAGAGGAAGTGTCCGGTATTTAAAGGATATTTTGAAAACGCAAGGAAAAAAGGAAGGCCGAAATTGTGTCTGGATGGTGCAAAAATTTTATTGCAGTGCTATATTTTGTTTGCGCCGCTTCTGAATTCTCCTGCACAGATGCCGTACTTTCTCATCAAATGTTGGAGGGATTGCCTCTCGAGACCTGCCCTTTTTGCCGCAAGGGTGACGTTGCCGTCCGCATCCTTCAGCAACCGCCTGATGTAGCCGACGTTGAATTTCCTGAGAGTGTCCGCCCGCGCTTCACGGTAACGGAGGGCCTGGAAATCAACGGGCTCTTCGGGCGCCGTCGGAGCCGCGCCGGTGCAGTCGAAGTCCTCGGGGAGTATCTCATCGCCCCGGGAAAAGATCACGGCCCGCTTGATCTCGTTCTGCAGTTCCCGGACGTTGCCGGGCCACCTTCGCGAGGCCAGCATTCTGATAGCGTCCTCCGAAAGTTTCTTGGGGGCGACGCCGAGCTCCGTTCCGTACCGGGAGAGAAAATGGTTTGCGAGGAGCGGAATGTCTTCGGTCATGTCCCGAAGGGGCGGAGTGGAAATGAAGACCACGTTCAGCCGGTAATACAGGTCCTCCCGGAACCGGCCCGAGGCGATTTTCTCTTTCAGGTTCTGATTTGTCGCGGCGATTACCCGGACATCCACCCGGTATGCGCGGTTCTCGCCCAGCGGCTTTACCTCCCCCTCCTGCAAAACCCTGAGCAGCTTTGCCTGGAGCGCGGACGATAAATCTCCGATCTCATCGAGAAAGATTGTGCCGCCGTCGGAGGCCTGAAACATGCCGTCCTTGTCATTGACGGCGCCGGTAAATGCGCCCTTTTTGTAGCCGAAGAGTTCGCTCTCCAGGATGTTCTCGGGGATCGCGGGGCAATTGACCGCAACGAAGGGCCCGTCGGCCCTGCTGCTCAACGAATGAATAAGCCTCGCGGCCATGTCTTTCCCGGTGCCCGTTTCGCCGGTAATCAATACGGTCACGTCGGTCTTGGCCACAAGCCGGATGGTCTCCATAAGGCGTTTCAAGGGCGCGGCTTCTCCCACAAACCGTCCGATGTTTTCACTTTCCCTGACCCTCCGTTCCAGGTCGATGTTCTTACGAAGCAGGGTATAGTGCTCAATTGCCCGTCGTATCGTATGCAGCAATCTCTCTTCGTCAAAAGGCTTGGTAATGTAATCATAGGCGCCGAGCTTAAGGGCCTCAACGGCATTTTCAATGCTCCCGTA
>JAWOJY010000131.1:0-10400 GCA_033854515.1 Nitrospirota bacterium | reverse complement strand
GGCCGTCGAAGCTCTTGATTCTATCCTGGATCCAAGGGAAATCAAGGCCCTTGACCCAATCGGCCAGGCCATACTTTGCCAGCACACCGACGATCTCGCCCACCCGGTGAACGTTCCGTTCCAATCGCGTCAATGCTGGGTGTTTCATTCGTGATCGAATCCTCACGATCTCGGCGAGACTTCCATCATCTTGAAATAATTCGCAAGGATTGCCACGTCGTGCTTGGCCACGCCGAGGAATCCACCAGTTGCGACGATTACATAAAAAACCGCCTCGTCCGGAGCAATGATGATGTCATACACTTTGCCCACCTTCTCGCTCTTGTCGTTTTACACCTTCTGCTCCAGAATTTGCCCTTGGCGCTCCATCCGTTTGCCAGGACTACCATCTCATCGACCGTAACACCGATGACCGTCCACCAGCCACCGGTGGCTCTTCAGATTTCTATGCCTCAGCAAATTTCAATCCATAGATGACCACTATTAACGCTAGAGCAAGCATAACGCCAGAACTTTTTTGATTTTCTTCCTCCCGTTTTATGAACGAAGTTTCGAGCCGTTGCTTGGAGATTCGTGTTCATGCTGCCAGCGCCTGCTTGGTGAGTTCCCAAGCTTGCTTCAACTTTTCAGCGCGGCGCCCGTAATCAGACCGCACTTCGGCAATGCGCGCCTCGAACTTGGCCTTCGCGTCACCCTTCGCCTTGTTCGCCTGCTCCTGCAGGGACTTGATCTTCGCGTCCATCTCTTTTCTCGACGTCTCGAATGCCGTTTTGGCTCGGTCCTGCATGGCTTGAAGCCTGGCCTTGTCCGCATCGATCTTCGCCTGAAGCTTGACCTTGGCTTTCTCGGTCGCCTGTGCGTATTCGGCTTTTAGCTGGGCAATCTCTGCCTCGAGTGCTTCGGTGTCCCTTTTGATGAGTTCGTCCCGGACGTCCTTGAGCAACCGGCGGGAGACGACACCTCCCAAAGCTTCCATGCGAGTATCGACCGGAGTCACCCACTCTTCCTCGATTTCGGCGACGACGGCCGTTTTGCCCGGCTGCAGGCGCTTCCCGACCTCGGCCAGGAAGTCCTCGCCGACCCCGGCGCTCGCCGAGTCATACAGGACACCTCCGAGTGTCCCAGCATAGGCTCCAATCGCTATACCCACGGGTCCGCCAAACACGCCGATCAAGGTCCCAGTGGCCAGTCCTACGGCCGTTCCGAGGGGGCCTTTTTCGGCCTCCTCTTTGACGATCACCTTGCCGCCGGCGTCCTTCGTTATCACGCCCATCGCCCAAAGTATTATGCTGCCCTCAGCATTCAATTCCCTGAGGGCCTTGGCGCCCTCGTAGGCCTTGCTCTCACTGTCGAATACGACGACAATCATCTTGTCCATGATTATCCTCCTTTCATGTATGAAAAATCATGCCTAAAGTAAGTTACCATCGCAACCCGGAGAGCAATCTCCCCGTATCGCAATCAGTGGCATTCAGACGGTTTCTGTTATTATGCCGCCTCCTTCAGCATCTTACGGGCTTCCGTCGAGTACAATAACCGGGTAAAACCGCTGATCAGGAGGTTAATACCCACAAGGGTTCCGATGGCCCACGCAGAACTGAAGGGCCAGGGGTACCCGATCAGGATTCCCAGAATTATGGTCATTATGCCGTCAAAAAGGATCCATCCGGAACTCGGCAAGGAACGGAACTGGAAAAACACGATCATCTGTAGCACGCCTTCTGCGATAAAGACGGCTGCCACTACTAATGTAAGAGACTCTAATGCGAGCGTTGGATGGAATGCAAGATACAAACCTCCAACAACGTAGACAATCCCTATCAGCATGCGCCAGAGAAATGCTCCGGCACCTTTGGCAGCGAAGGCATAAGCCATGTAGGCGAAACCGCTGAAGACGATAATCCAACCGACCAAAATGGATATGCCGATGCCCGTGGCAAGGGGAAGAGCAACAGCCAAGAATCCCAATATGATCATGAGGACGGCCACTCCTATGGACATCCCCGCAACTTCCTTAAGTACATTCGCGGTGCTTTGTTCTTTCATGTTTTCTTCTCCTTTCAGATGTGAAATGCTCCAACGAAGGACGTTACCACGCAAAGTGACCTTGGAACCCGTGGCCGTCACGGTGATTCGCTGAGCTTCAAGATTCGCGTTGAGCTTGAGTGCTTTTTCGATGTTCGCCTTGACCTCTGCCGGAAATACCTTTTGCGCGGGGATGATGCTAATCAGGTTGCTTACCCCTTTTACGCCGGTCAGATGATGAACGGCATTTTCGTCTGCCGTCTTCTGATATCTCCAGTCGACGCAGCGCCCCAGAGTAATCCACCCCTGCTCTACGGTAACCTTGATGCGGTCTTCCTGTACTGATGTGTCCCATGAGAGAGCGTTCTCTGCCTCGCGGGCAATATCCGCATCAGTCCGCTGCTCATGCCAGGCAATCTCACTTCGATCTCCATCGCCAGCGCTTTCACACCAGCTACCCCGCTTGGCTGCCTGCTCAGCAGCCGACTTCTCAGCGTAGCTATCCACAGAGCCGGTGAGCGTTAAGGTTCTTCCATACCTGAAGGGTTGATGTACCTCTTACTTCGTGTCGCGATCGGCAACGACCAGAACGCACTACCCGAAATCTCCGGCTCACAAAGCACTGAACCTCATGTAAGTCACTCATTTCTGCTACTGCTCGGTGATTACTCACCAGGCGCCGATGATCCAGCACCTCCATTTAAGGCGACTTATTTACGACAGCCAAAAGGTTCTATTTTTAACAGACACCTGATTGAATTGTACTTTTTTTAAGAATATCGTACTTGACGAGAATGTCAATTCAACTAAAGTAATCATGTTGATCATTGTCACATCTAATTTCAATATGCGCACTTATGTTGCGTTGATATTATTACTAAACTTGATATTCTGGATAAGGGATGCTAGGCGGCCCCTGCACGCCGGATAATCAATAACTCTCAGAGATCAAGTTCGCTTCATGTAAGAGGGACTCGTCGAGCAAAGCCAGGAACATCCGTAAAGGATGCAGAGTGGAGGTTTGTACTCAAAACGAAATCAACTCGAACTCGAAAAAAATTGACAACTTAAGGATTTTGTAAAATAAGCCCTTGACAGGAGGAGCATAGGATGTTCTTTTTTTGTACACTATATCCTACGGGTCCTTTCGTCGCAACAGAACGCGGAGCAGCACCGGCACCCACTGGAACAACGAGGTAAGATTGACGCCGCCAAAGCTCAGAAAGCCCGTCACTGCGGTACGAATCCGTTTGATATCGTTATGTAGCTCTGCGATCTGGGTCTTAACACGCTCCGCATCTGCCGTAAGCTCTGCTATCGCGGCCTCGCGTAGGGCCTTCACGGCATCAACTTCGGGGCCAAGGCGCATATGGCCGGCAACAACGACGGCCACCATGGCCAGCACGATATCGACTACGGCAACCGCGAGAGCAGCACTTGCATTATCAAAACGCGGTGCGAAATACAGATAGAGGGCAATATTCAGCATCACCGCAGCCAAAACGGCCAGAAAAACGGCGGCAATGTAGAACACGGCCTGCTGAACTGTGCGACGCAATTGGATGCGAAACAGGATCATCTCTGCCTTCAGTAAGAGGCGCATCTTTATCAGGAACTCATCCATACTTCTACCCCTTGCGGCTGAGCAGCCGACCCATCAGGATACCGAGAGCAAAAATCACGAGTGCGGTCTTAGCTGGCACGTCCTTGAACTGAAGGTCCAGACCGCCCATCAGTTCCTCGGCCTGTTTGATCAAGTCCTGGAGCCAGGTTCCCGCCTTTCCTCCGGTCTCTTCCCGCGGTCTCTGTTCCTGCTCCTCCGAAGAGACCGGCGCGCCTGCAGGGCTTTTGGCTGCCTTGAGTGCCTGCAGCTGTTTTTTCAACTCCTCGATCTCCTGCATAATGTCACGGTCTGCCATGGCTCATTCGCTCCTTGCTGTATCCATAAAGTCCTCATTCAAGAGTATCATAGGTAACGACATTGTGGCAAGGGATCTCTTTCTTTTTAATTACCTTTTTCACATCGTCTTGCGATGTTTGGGGAAATATTCTATGACAGTATAATGCAGGTTCCTCATCGGTTGTGAACGTAGCAGAGGCCTTTTCCGATGATCAGGACATTCAAATTGACACCCCATGGTCAAACCTATTTTGCCGTCAGCGGCCCAACAAGTGATTATAAAAATAGATAATGACGCATTTGGAAGACAGCTACGAGATATCAATGATGCTGGATCTATGATTTCGGAGAGGCTTCGTTCAAAGGCTACATGTACGGCTGTGTTCAGCCGCCAACGGGCGGAGTTGATTTTAACGCAGCTAGTGTTTCGTCTCTTAAATACAATGACGGAGTCGCTAATATTTTCCACAGATAAATCAACCAGTACAGGCCAAATAATTATTAAATTTATTTGTGAGACACAACACTAGCACCCTCTGTGGATAAACATTGAGGTAACGAACGTTTCCAGATGCTGACCTGATCTGACCTGGGCAGGAATTAATGCATACATATTAATGAAACTGTCTAGTGCGTTCTTTGGTAAAGATAGCATGTGGAGAAAAACTAAAACATTAACTGCGATCAGCAAATAGGTAATACCTGGTATTTCCCCTGATCGGTTATGGTCACGTATTGGTATCATTGATACTTATCCTCGATTTCGTCTGTTGTCCTGCGAAATACGCCTCCTGGATTCTCCATGCTTGCGTCCACTGGCAGCGTCCAGTGCTTCTCGACTTAGCGATAATGGCCAGCAAATCAGCCTCCTCATACGGTAACATTGGCGTCGGATGACACCTCCTCCGGTGACAGCTCCGGCCCCAGCAATACTGCAATCCACCGTGTGCTTGCATTGCTCTCGAATGCAATTTTAAAGGTCATGGTTATCGGGACGGCAAGAACCATGCCTACAAAGCCGAGCAGGCTTCCCCAAAAAATCAATGAGAGAAAGACAACCAAGGTAGACAATCCGAGGCCTCGTCCCATAAGCCGCGGCTCGATTATGTTGCCAATTGTGAAAACAATTACGGTATATCCCACAGCCACGAGCGCGGCACGGCCGATTCCCAGTTGAATAAGTGCCAGGAGAACCGGGGGAATCGCGGCGATAATAGAACCAAGATTTGGTACGTAGTGGAGCAGAAAGGCCAGGAGACCCCAGACAACGGGGAAATCCACGCCCAGGATGGCAAACCAGACCCCGACAAGAATTCCTTCGGTTAGACCGATAGCCGTCTGAATAACGATGTAACGCTTCATAGTATCGGCGAACCTGGTAAAGTGAGAAAAGGCCGCCTGAGGAACACCGAGGGCAACGCGGAGTTTGACAGGGAAGCTCGAAGCCTCGAGCAATATGAACGTTACGGTTAGCAGTATCAGCACGGTATTCGATAGCACCGAGCTTAAACCCGAAAGCAGGCTCTGGGTCAGACTCATGACCGCACCTGGGTTTATGTATTTAAGTATAAGCTTGTCCGGGCTTTCGATTCCCTTGCTCGCAAGCAGTACTTTGAGAGCGGAGAACTGCTCCTGTATGCGCGCCTCATAAAAAGGCAAGGCATTCGAAAAGCTATTGACGGATGTTCCGACAATCGCGCCGATGAACAGGAGGATGACGATGATCGCCCCTACGACGAGCAATACAGCGATAACAGTGGGAACACGTTTCTTCTCAACCGAGAGCAGCAGCGGCGTCCCCATAACGGCAAGAAAGACGGATACGAGGAACAACTGCAGAATCGATCGTGCCTGATAGATACCCCAGGTGATGACCACGAGTGCCGCCATGATGATAAGAAAACGCACTCCGCGTTTTTGATTACTCGGTTCCGTCATAGCCCCTGCACAACCGGATCCGGGATTGCTTTTGAGTCATGGTCCTTCCTTACTGAGTAAGGACAGGTTTCTCTTAGCCGGAAGGCCATGACTCTTCAAGCATCAACCCGTAATTGTAAGGTGTGTCTTCCTCTTCCTCCCGCGAATGGAGCTTCATGTCATGTTTTCCCCGCATGAAAAATGGCCCCATTTTGCATCTTGAGTTCCTGAGCTGCCTTAAGCAGCCTTCGGGGCCTGGGCGCGCCCCTGGTTAAGGACTTTCTCGATCTTCGCAGCCTGCTCGTCGCTCAGCGTTGTATGGATAACCTTGCCGCCGTAACCCGCAAACTGCTTGACGGCCTTCTTCGGGTTTGCCGAGATGAGCGCGAAAATGGCCGAGTCCCCGGGCTGGATAGTCTCACCCACGTCTCTCACGAAATCATCGGAGATCCCGAAGTCCTCCTTCCACCAACTGGCGTCGATGGCACCGGCTGTGGCGCCAAGAGCTCCGCCGCCGAGGATCCCCGCAGCGAGTGCACCGGCCGCGGCTGCACTTGTGCCGCCGGTAAAGGGAATGGCGAGAATAGCACCGAGCAATGAGCCCCACAGTCCTCCCCACGCCGCCCCTTCACCCGTCGTCGGGTCGTAGCTCTGGTCGATACGGAGCTTTCCGTTATGGTTCCGGTAGACCGCAACTGCGTCATACAGGTTTATCGTCCAGTCCTCATCCATGTGCCTCAATCGATTGAGAACCTCCGAGGCCTTGAACCTGTCATTCTTGAATCCCACGACAATTAAATCTGACATAATTTTACCTCCTCGATTGATTTTTGATGGGCGCAAAAACAGCGCCGCGAACGGCCCATCTGTTCATGTCCGATTCCATGCGGCCTTCTTAAAGCTGCCCTTCATAGAAAAACTCTCCTCAGGGATTTTTATTTGCTCGATCTCCAACGTCGAAAATATTTCCTTCACAACCCTGAGTACAGCCTTCCGGCATCATCTGTGAGGTTTGGGCGTTATACAGGGATCATCTTGCGGACTTTTATGCCCAGACCCATCATGAGAATGCCAAATACAACTGCATATACGCCGATCACCCAGACGAGCGCCAACGCGCCTGCCGCCGGATTCCTTAAAAGTATGTACGCGAACACGAGCGACAGAACCCCGCTCAGGACCAATAGCCATTCGCCCCGGATTTCCTTGCGAAGCCGTATTGCCCCCACGATTTCGAGGATGCCGGTTACCAAAGCCCAGAGCGCGATGATCACGAGCAGGGTAACTGCCGTGATCGCGGGCCAGGCGAACGTTACGATGCCTGCGCCTACGCCCACGAGCCCCTGCAGCAGCGTGACCCACCAATCCGTGTTCCGCCTATTGAAGCTCATGTAAAGCAGAAGCATTCCTTCACCGAACGCATAAATCCCGAAGACCAAGACCATGGCGAGGAGAGTGATCCCCGGCAAAAAAAGCGCGATAAGCCCAAAGATTATCGTGAGCGCACCCCTTAATTCCAGCGCCCGCCAGTTCTTTGCGAGGACTTGAATCATAGTAGCACCTCCTTTCGGATGATATGACTTTTACATGAGCGCGCCCCTTAATTCCAGCGCCCATCAGGTCCTTGCGAGGAGTTGAATCATAGCAGTACCTCCTTGTCGGATGATATAACTTTTACAAACACCCTGTGTTCGCTGCAGACTCTACCGCACGTCTGCCCTGTTTTAAGAAAAGCACGACATTTCCTTGTTGTCAAAGAAAAGCATGCGAGCGCTGCAATTTTTCTTCGGATGAAAGTATGGTTTTCCCGCGCTCGCAGGGCATATCTGCTACTATGGGTTGAGCTTGCTCAGCAAAGGATGCAATGCACAATTGGGATTCATCTCGGCGAGAGTGGGTTGAAGGTAACGTAAAGTATGTACGCGAACACGAGCGACAGAACCCCGCTCAGGACCAATAGCCATTCGCCCCGGATTTCCTTGCGAAGCCGTATTGCCCCCACGATTTCGAGGATGCCGGTTACCAAAGCCCACAGCGCGATGATCACGAGCAGGGTAACTGCGGTGATCGCGGGCCGGGCGAACGTTACGATGCCTGCGCCTACGCCCACGTTATATCCGCCTCTGTAATATCTAATCCCTCGTTCCTACACTTTTGACACGCTTGAGCTCGATTGTTATACTGAAATTATCTCAGATGCACATCGAAGCAAAGGAGGGACGATCATGATTAAATTTATTGTCATCGTTTTTCCCGAGGAGGAAAAGGCTTACGAGGGGATGTCCGCGCTTAACGAACTGCCAGTGACGGATGGCAGCGTGACGGTCTACGGGGCCGCTCTATTAGGACGGGATAAGAATGGAAACCTGACGATCAAGCAGAAGACAGGTGAAATCGGGATGTCGATCGGCGCGATCATCGGAGGCTTGATCGGGTTGTTAGGCGGACCGGCAGGTGTCGCCATAGGCCTGGGTGCCGGCGCCCTTGCCGGCCGCGTTCGAGACATCTATGAGGTCGGATTGGCTAAAGATTTTTTAAAAAAGGTCTCCCATAATCTCGAGCCAAAAAAGAGCGCGATCATTGCGGAAGTGTTGGAGGAAGGGACGGATGCGCTTGACACAAGGATGAAAGCAATCGGCGGTACCGTCATTCGCGAGTGGCGAGACGACATCGAAGACGACGTGATCCGGCGATGGATCGAGAGGCGAAAGGCCGAGATTGCTGAACTTAAAAAGGAACGCAGCCGCCATAAAAGCGAAAGGATAGAGGCGAAGCTGAACGAACAGGCGGATGAGGCGCATGAGAAACTCAAGGACGCTTCAGGGATGGCCCGGTTATGGATTGATCAGTACACAAAGGAGACGAACGCCAAGCTGGCAGCTCTGAATGGACAAGCCGAAAAAACAAAGCCCAACGTAAAGGCCCGGATCGACAAGCAGATCGGCGAACTGCGCGCCGACCTGTATGCGCGGATCAACAAACTGGAGCAGGCGCGGGAGCTTGTGCAGGAGGCGATTAAAGAAATGCCTCCTATTATCCAAATCGTGAAAAAGTCGGGAGAGTCCGTCGGCATACTCTCGAAAGAGGATTTGCAGTTCCTGATCGATCACCTGGAAGAGGAGAATATCCACGATCAAGATTATTGGATCAACGCCGCAACGGTCGAGATGCTTCAAGCGGAAGGGGCATCCGAACAGCTTCTCGAAGTTCTTCGACAGGCGCTCGGGACGCATCAAAGCGCGGAAATCGCCTGGCGGAAAGCGGCGTAAGCGCCTGGTCACAAAATCAGGGCCTGCAAAAATTAAACGGGACGAGACATGGCAAATAACGCTTCCATGTCGAGATCAGATTTTTGGCGACGATCAGTTGCAGACCTGTTGAAGGACTTGAGCACATCGACGTCGGGCCTGACAAACGGTTTCGCCGCCGAGCGCTTAAAGAAGGAAGGCCCGAACGAGTTGCGGCCCCACGGAAGGGGGAGCTCTTGTTCTTCAATTTCTCGCTAAATTTAAAAACCCGCTTGTCATTATCCTTCTCGTTGCAAGTGCTGTCTCAGCCTTCACCGGCGATATGACCAGTTTCGTTATCATCAGCGTAATGGTCGTTATGAGCGTGACCCTCGATTTTATCCAGAAGTACCGCGCAGGCAAGGCTGCGGAAGCGCTCCGCGGGAAGGTAGCAATTCGCGTCCGTACACCACGCGACGGGAAAAGCATAGAAGTTACGGCAACTCTGCTACCGGGAGACGTCATCCTCCTGGCAGCCGGTGATATCATCCGGCGACGGCCGGGTGCTTTCGGCCACAGATTTCTTTGTTAACCAGGCTCTTTTGACAGGAGAGTCCTACCCGGTTGAAAAATTTCTGCGTGATCTGCCCGATGCCGGACAGGAGCAAATGCCGTTAACTCCGTGTTCACGGGAACTTCTGTGGTAAGCGGCTCCGCCACGGTGCTTATCTGCCGCACCGGACCAAACACCTCGCTTGGAGCAATAGCCGATACGCTTACAAAAAAAGCGCCTCTTACTGCGTTCGAACAGGGCACACAGCGCTTTGGGATTCTGATCATGCGGATCACGGTCCTGCTCGTGCTCTTCGTCGTCCTGATCAATGCCCTCTTGCATAGACCGAGGCTCGAATCGTTCCTCTTTGCCGTTGCACTTGCCTTCGGCCTTACACCCGCGCTTCTTCCCATGATCATATCCGTGACGCTGACGAAAGGGCAACTTGAGGCCTGGTATGAATTTGAACGATAGGCTACTGAAGAGGCTCTCCGTGGTTGGTGCAAAGAAAACGACATCAGTTTGGAGGGTTAACAAAGGCACCGCATCGATCGAGAAATTACGAATGAGAGTGTGAAAAGGCACTTGTGATTTGCAAGCTCACGGTCGGCATATGAATCGGTTCCGACTTTCCGTGCGTCCTTCTTTTCTGAATATGTGATGGTTGCGGTTTTTCGAAACATCAATAGTTCATTACGTATTCTTGCCTGTTAAGCCTGCTCCTTTTTGTCATTTTATGCAATACTCCAAAAATACCCCATCGCAATTTTCTTTTAAT
>JAWOJY010000130.1:0-4845 GCA_033854515.1 Nitrospirota bacterium | reverse complement strand
ATTCTGCCGAACATCTTGGGGAACCAGTAGTGGAGGCCGGCGAAGAACCCCATGGCCGCCCCGCCGAACATCACGTAGTGGAAATGACCGACGATGAAGTAGGTACCATGGACATGCAGGTTCGTCGCGAGAGCGCCCTGGACGAGACCGGTCAGTCCGCCGATGGAGAACAGGAAAATGAATCCGAGCGTGTACAGAAGCGGCGCGTCGGTCTTGATCGAGCCCTTGTACAGGCTCGCGATCCAGTTAAAGACCTTCACTCCGCTCGGCACAGCGACCAGGAAGGTAAGGAAAGAGAAGATGATCCGCGCTGTGTCGCTCATGCCGCTCGTGAACATATGGTGGCCCCAGACGAGATATCCGACGAAAGCGATGGCAAGGCTCGATGCGGCAATGGCAGTGTAACCGAAAATGTTCCTTCGGGAGAACACGGGGATGATGTCGGTCACCGCTCCCATGGCCGGGAGGATCATGATATAGACCGCGGGGTGGGAGTAGATCCAGAACATGTGCTCGAAGAGGATGGGGTCCCCGCCCTTTGCAGGGTCGAAGAAGCCCACGCCGAAGAACCGCTCGATGATGATGAGCGACAGTGTTATGGCGAGGACAGGGGTCGCCAGCAGTTGTATCCATGACGTGGCATAGATCGCCCAGGTGAACAGGGACATGCGCTTCCACGTCATGCCCGGTGCCCTGAGCCGGTGGATCGTCGTAAGGAAGTTCATTCCCGTGAGCGTCGACGAAAGCCCGATGAGAAAGACGCCGAAAACCGCGAGTGAAACATTCGTTCCCGTGCGGATACTGTAGGGCACGTAGAACGTCCAGCCCGTGTCGGGAGAGCCGGGTCCGGTAAAAAGGGAGGCGATGGCCGTTCCCGCGCCCATGATGAAGAGCCACCAGGAGAGGATGTTTATCTTGGGGAAGGCAACGTCCCGCGCGCCGATCTGCATCGGCATGATGAAGTTCCCGAGCGACGACGGGAGGCCGGGTATGATGAAGAGAAAAATCATGATCACCCCGTGGAGGGTGAAGATGGCATTATACGTCTGGGCGCTGAAAAAATGCATGCCCGACCGGATGAGCTCGAGCCGCATGGTAAGGCCGAGGCCCACGCCGATGAAGAAGAAGCTGAGCGTCGAGATCAGATACAGAAGGCCGACCCGCTTATGGTCGGTCGTAAAGAGCCAGCCGAAAACGCCGGGGTATCGTGTTTTTGCGTGATAGAAGCTTGTTTCCATGAGAATCACACCCTTAGAATCGTTATTTACCCAAGGCGCGATGGCCACAGGCCACGCCGAGGTCGCGAAGGATTTTTTGTCTTTAAACGTGAAGGCTAAGATTTTCTTGGCGTTCTTTGCCACTTCGCGGTTCTGGTTTTTGGCCTTGTCTCTACCGCTCCATATTTCTTTTCTTTTTTGTCGATATCATCAAGTACGCAAAGAACGAACCGACGAACAGGACCATCACGGTCCCCGTCACTTTCAATATGTTGAACACGTAGGTTTTCTTGAGCGGGTCGTAGCTGAAGCAGTACTGGAGCACTTCCCGGGTGGTCGAGCCGACCCTGCCTTCGGCGGCCTCGGTCAACGCCATGGTGACCTCGAACGGCAAGAACCGCGTTCCATAGAGGTAGCGGACGATTTTGCCATCAGGCGCCACGATGATGAGCGCAATAGGGTGAGAAAATTCGTCGCCGTCCTTCTGGTATTTGAACCCTATGGACTCGGTGAACCTTTTTATGTTCGCCGCATCGCCGGTCAGGAATTTCCACGAGTCCGCCGGAAAAGGCTTGCCTATTGCCTTGAGGTAATTTATCTTTTTATCCGCGGCTATTTTCGGCGTGTCTTTGTCATCGAAACTGACCGTGAGCACTTTGTAGTCTTTTCCCGGCTTTACCATGTCCATGTTGCCCAGCACGTCCGCAAGGCCGTTCAGGAGCATGGGACAGACGTGCATGCAGCTCAGGTAGACCGGAGCTATAATCGTGGGTTTGTCGATGAGTTCTTTGAAGTTCATCTTTTTGCCCGTCTCATCGGTAAATGTCAAATCAGCCGGAAGATACTGCCCGAGCTTTTCATCGAGTGAGATGTCCGCGCTCGATGCAGAGCCCGTATGCCCGATAGCGGTGTTTGAGGTGAGGAGCGGGGCCAGAAAGAAAAAAAAGAGAAACAACTGTTTCACGTGCTTTTCTCCTGAATCCGGTCAGGAAACATCCTAATTTAAATTTTTGGCGTTCGGCCGGGCCGGAAATAGTATGGTTCAAGCATACCGTAAGAGCATTGAAAAAGTCAAGTGACGAAGTATGTTTTATAATCGAAAAATCCGCTTTGGTGTGCTATAGTATGTTATATGTTTCGTTTTTCTCCCCCGATCGAAAAGAGATGATCGCATGAATGTCCTCGTCATCAGCACCAACCGGAGCGTCTCGCCCATGCCGGTAATGCCCGTCGGCGCGTGCATGGTGGCTGAGGCGGCGGAGCGGGCAGGGCATTCCGTCAGCGTGCTCGATCTGATGTTCGAGCAGGACCCTCTGCGCACCGTCGAAACAGCACTTAAGAAAAGGGAATATGACGTCATCGGGCTTTCGGTACGGAACATCGACAACAACGATATGCATAAGCCCGCGTTTTATATCGGTGAACTGTTCCCTCTGCTCGATGTTATTCGTAAACGTTCGGCCGCGCCGGTTGTTCTGGGAGGGGCTTCGCTCACCGTCATGCCCGGAGAAATCCTGCGCGCAACCGGAGTCGCCATCGCGGTAATCGGGGACGGCGAGGCGACCTTCCCCCGCCTCCTCGACAGGATGGCGCGGGGCGAGACGTACGGGGACCTTCCGGGAGTGGCCTTACGGGAGGGAAAAGAATTCCGGATAAATGCTCCGACCCCGGACTTTTCCGGCGCCTGTGCCTCGCCGGATTACCGCCGATGGCTGAACATGAGCGCATACCGGTCGCATTTGGCGACCGCCCCGCTCCAGACCAAACTCGGCTGCCAGTTCCAGTGCGTGTACTGCACCTATCGCAAGATCGAGGGCGAAACGTACCGGCTGTTCGATCCTGAAAGCGTGGCTGAGACCGCTCTCAGACTGGCGTCGTCGGGACTGCGGGACATAGAATTCGTCGACAATGTATTCAATGCGCCCCGTGATCATGCCCTGTGCGTATGCGAGGCGCTGGCGTGGGCCGGCGTCCATGCCCGTTTTCAGAGTGTTGAGCTGAACCCGTCATTCTTCGACCATGAGCTGCTTGCGGCCATGGAGAGGGCGGGATTTGTCGGCATGGGAATCACCGTGGAAAGCGCATCCGACCCGGTTCTTCGCGGGCTCCGGAAAGGCTTCGCGGCGCATGACGTCTACCGGGCCGCCGAGGTTGTGCGCAGTCACCGGCTGCCCTGCGTCTGGATATTCATGCTCGGGGGACCCGGAGAAACCAGGGAAACGGTCGGTGAAACACTGCAGTTTGCCGAGAAAAACATAGGTCCCCGGGACGCGGCCTTCTTCAACATCGGCATTCGCATCTATCCCGGGACGGAACTGGAATCCATAGCGAGACGACAGGGCGTGCTCGATGTGCAGCCGGGAGACATGCTCACACCCTTATTCTACGTGTCACCCGAGGTTGACCCCGCCTGGATCAGAGCGCGGGTAAGAAATTCCATGAATAACCGCATGAACTTCATGAGTGTCGATTCGTTCAGCTTTCCCTATCTTCCGTTGATTCATCGAATCGGATACCGCCTCGGTCTCAGGTCCCCTTTGTGGCGGTATACGCGTTTTATCAGGCGAGGGCTCAGAACCATCGGGATCGATGTTTAGGTGAGCACAGAGCATGGCGCATAGAGCAAAGAGCGCTCTGCCCTCTGCTCCGTGCCCTATGCCATGGGAAAGGAGCCGTTCACGTCAGATCAGAATATGAAACCTGCAAATGCGCACATAGCATCCGTGGCGGTCGCAACACCGCCCTTTACCATAGAGCAGGGAGAGGCAGCGAGACTTATCAGAAAATATTACACCGGCAGGCTGAGTTCCAGAAGCCTGTCGCTCATCCAGGCCCTTTTGTCGCATCCGAGCATCAAGCGGCGGAGTTTCGCTCTGGACAGACCTGAAACACTGGTGGATGAAGATTTAGATGCCCGTATCGCCCGTTTCACGAACTGGTCGATCGAGCTTTCCTCCCAGGCGATCCTGCGGGCACTCAATCAGGCGGGCGTAGGCGTCGATTCAGTCTCCGGTCTCGTGGTGAACACCTGCACCGGGTACATCTGTCCCGGCATATCGACCTACCTTATAGAAAAACTCGGCCTGTCGCGGCACATGAGGGCATACGACTTGGTCGGAAGCGGGTGCGGCGGCGCTATACCGAACCTGGAGGTTGCCGAATCCGTGCTTGGCAGGAACGGCGGCGGGGTCGTGTTGAGCGTTTCCGTCGAGATCTGCACCGCCACGTTCCAGATGGATAACGACCTGAGCCTCCTGCTCTCGAACACGCTCTTTGGGGACGGCGCGGCGGCAGCGGTCCTCTGGAACAGGCCCCGGGGGTTCGAACTCGTTGCATCGGCCAGCCGGTACGTGCCCGAGCAGCGTGACACCATCCGCTACGTTCACAAGAACGGCCAGCTCTTCAACCAGCTTTCCCTTAGGCTGCCGGGCCTCGTCAAAAAGGCGGCTGCACAGGTCGTGGCGGATGTGCTCGAACCTCGATCTCTCAAAGCGAGCGACATCAAGCACTGGGCGCTCCACAGCGGGGGCGAAAAGGTCATCAACGCCGTGAAAGAGGAGATCGGCCTTTCGGAAGAGCACGTGCGCGTCACCCGCAAGGTCCTGGCCGAATACGGAAACATGTCTTC
>JAWOJY010000129.1:0-23915 GCA_033854515.1 Nitrospirota bacterium | reverse complement strand
GTAAGTCTGGACGTGACACGGGACAAAAATAACGAGGACACCATGAAAAAGCTGATCGAAATCACCGCTTTTTTTATTGTTGTATCCTTAATGGCTGGTTGTAATGGCGGAGGTCACGATTCATGGCCCTTCCCGCTCTGGGTCGAAACCGATGTCGTTGTGACGGATATCGACGGTGACGGCAGGGCTGATGTTGTAACGCTTGGCCAGTTATCCACGAGCATGTCACAGCGTGAGGGGCGCCTTGCAGTCTATCGCCAGACGAGTCCGGGGGTGTTTGTGACGCCCGACACCTACGTGGTCGGCATCTATCCATGGAAGGTCGCCGTAGGCGATATCGACGGTGACGGGCTGACCGATCTGGTGGTGACCGACACGGATGGACACGCCGTCTGGCTGCTTTTGCAAGACCACGTAAATAAAGGAAAGTTCCTCTCTCCGCGCCAGATTGCCAGCAGCGGCGCCGACATCTATGAGGCTGCGATTGCTGATCTAAACGGCGACGGAGCGCCGGATATCGCAATAGCCGATCCCTACACGGGTTCAAATCGAATTATGTTGCTTTATCAGAATTCGTCGCAGAGAGGTACGTTCCTGCCTGCCGTGGATTTCATGTTGCCTGGGACGCCGGGCAACGTCACCACGGGTGACCTCAATGGTGATGGTCGGGCTGATTTGTTCATGTGGGTCTATCTGGCAAGCAGTGGTTATACCCCGAACGGCGAACTCGCCGTCAGTCTGCAGCAGCCCGACGGCACACTCAGTTCGGCAACGCCACTGGCGCCGCAGACAGGGCTGAATGTGGGGCTTCTGTCTATTGCTGATTACAACGGCGACGGCCGTTATGATCTGTTCACCTTTTTCACCCCATCGAGCACCGACTACAGTGCCAAGATCACGGTGCTGCTGCAGGGATCGCAGCCAGGCACCTTTTCCGTACCCGTTGATACCTCGCTCGCCGGTATTCAAGGCATTGATGGAGCAACAGTCGCCGATTTGAATGGAGACGGCCGGCCCGATGTCGCAGTGGTCGGATTCTTCCCAACGGGCTCGCCTTCAACGGTCCGGTCGCGGCTTAATCTCTTTATGCAGTCAGGAGGCGGAGCCTTCACTCTGGCACGCGTCTACGATTTGCCAATTGCGGCGAGCTGCGTGGCGGCAGGAGATATCGACGGCGATGGGCTTAACGACCTCGTCGTACTCGGAGGCGATAATCAGTGTTTAGTGCTGATCCAGTCTCATACAATGCCCGGCACCTTCAATACACCGTATCAGCTGTAAAGTTGTTGCTCGGATCGGTTCAGAATATGGGAACATTCTTGAAATGTTGACACGTGACGAGTGCGAAGCCGTACTGTTTGCCCAACGAGGCAACTCTGCCGGCTCGCTGCACTCGCAGCTGATTTTGTCGTTATCCCAAAACTCTAACGGAGCAAGAATCCTATGTGGAACATGTCCGCACCCTGGTGGGAACTGGTTTTAAGAGGCGTCATCGTCTATGCCTTTCTCTTCGTTCTTTTGCGAATTACCGGAAAGCGGCAAGTGGAGCAACTGGCGCCCTTTGATCTGGTCCTGCTTCTCGTCCTATCGAACGCGGTCCAGAACTCTATGAACGCGGGCGACAACTCATTGATCGGCGGCCTCATCTCTGCGAGTACCCTCATCGGCCTTAACTATCTGGTCGGCGTTGCGACCTACCGAAGCAAGAAGCTCGAGGCCATCATCGAAGGCCGTCCGCAGGTCATTATTCACAACGGGGAGCTGTTTGAAGGCGTCATGGCAGCGGCAAAGCTCACGCACCATGAGCTGAACGCGGCACTTCGCGAAGCCGGATGCGCCTTGCCTGAAGAGGTCCAGTCGGCCATACTGGAAAATAACGGGTCGATCAGCGTTGTCTCCCGCCATGGGACTAAGATCGAAAAATCCGGAGCTACGAGGCCCGTCAAAGGCGAATAAAGGTTTTATAGTCTGCAGACAAATCATTATCGCAGCTCAATTCCACCCTTACATCGAAATTTATTTTTGACCTTCTATGAAGCCTTTCACAATGGAAGCCATCGTCTCTTCATTCGCCTCGATGCTTTCGAGCAGCCGGAACTGCACGCGGGCTCGGTGGAGGTTGTGGCCGAGATATTTGATCTTGAAATAGGTGTCGCCGCGAAGGTAGTCGGCGAGAAACCTGAGCCCGAGTTCGAAGGTGATGACCTTTACGGAGGCGGGAAGCAGATCGATCTCTTTCTTCGTGATAAATGTCCTTGCCTCGCTCAGATAACCGTGAGTGATCGCCTTGAAGAGCGACAAATCGAGTTTCACGCTCTCCGAGTCTTCTGCGTCTTCTCCCGCCGGGTTTGCCGCCGAACGCACACAGTCGCCGAAGTCGAAGTGCACGATCCCGGGCTTCACCGTGTCGAGGTCGAGCATGCACAGGGCCTCGCCGGTCACGGTGTGGACCATGATATTGTTCACCTTGGGATCGTTGTGCACGACGCGGAGCGGTATCTGCTTTGAGCTCATGAGGTCCGTGAGCAGCGGCGCGAGCGATCTCCTGCGGGCGATGAACGCGGCCTCCGCCGGAAGCCCTTTCAGCCGTTTTTTTACGTCCTTTTCTACAGCGTCGTCGTACTCTTTGAGATAGAGCGTCGTATGGTGAAAACCGGGCAGTGTATCATGCAGCCGTTGGGGCGGCAGGTCCGCCACAAGGGCCTGGAATTTCCCGAGTCCCCGGCCTACCTCGTGCGCCTGTTTCTCGCCGGTAACCGTATCGAACACACTTCCGGACTCGATGAAATGGAACATGCGCCAGTATGAGCCCGAGCCGTCCACGTGGTACGACTTTCTTGAACGCGTGCTTATGAGAGCGGGAGTAATTCCGTAGGGATCGGTCATCCCCTGCGCCTGAAGGCGCTTTACTATGTGGGTTGTGACGACCTCGACGTTCTCCATCACCTGGTCGGGCAGCCTGAACACCGATGTATTGATGCGCTGGAGGATGTACTTTCGTGTGGCCCTTCCTTCACGGAACTCGCAGAGGTAGGTGTCGTTGATCAGTCCGGAACCGAATCGTTCGGCCTTGACGAAAGTTCCAGAAATGTCGAACCGGGAAATCGCTTTTTCAATCATAGAAGTTTATACCACAATCGTACTAAGCAAAGCAATGCACTGGCGAAGAGATTTTTTCCTTACGACTTTTTCCCTCACGGACGTCATCAGGATTTCTTTGCTGTCTCAAATATTTGCGGCATGCCTGTCGATTTTTGACAGTATCAGGTCAGCGTGATATATTTTTTTTAGGACAAAAACAGACTTCGTTCTGAAGTGCGTCCAGGGGCGCCGACCTGGAGCCCCTTTTCGTGATCAGGAAAAAGGAGGTCCATATGGCACGATACATGATTGAATCGCCACATAAACCGGAAGAGTGCCTGAAGGCACTTGACGAAGAGTTGGCAAAAGGGAAGGATATCCTGGCAAAGTTCGATTATGGCTGCAAGGCCGGCGATCACACCGCCTATGCCATTGTCGATGTAAAGAGCAAGAATGACGCGCTCAACTATGTGCCGACATTCCTGCGCGACAAATCGCGCATCGTGGAAGTGGAAAAATTCACCCCCGAAATGATCAAGCAGTTTCACTCCAAAGCGGCCTAGAACAGGCCCTATGAATGTCGGGGAGATCTCTTCGCCCGGATGATGGATGCAAATCCGCCTTCCGGGCGATTTTTTTTGCAATGCGCGGCGTCTGCTGCGTCCATGGTCTGGAGATTATGAAAAAGGAACTTGCCGATAAATTCAATAATGAAGTTGAGCAATACAGGAAGACCCTTCTTTCGTTTGCCGGGATGTGTGACTGGGATGCTTTCGCGCGTAAAGCGGGCAACCTTTTCGACTACATTGAACAAATAGAGTTGTCCGAGCTGGAGAGACGGTTTCTCGCAATATTCAGGGTCATTCTTCTCATTCTGGTGGCGATTATCGCCGTCGCTGCAAGGCTGCATGTAGAGGCCCACCCCGGGTTGATGGAAGTGAGACACGCAATTGTCCTCCTAGCCATAGCTGGCGCTTGCTTCGAACTGTTTTTTTTCCTCGATTTCAGGATGTACGTTGTAACGAAGATGACGTACTACAAAAAACGGCGGGCAAGCTTCATCAGGGGAATTCAACAGGATTTCAAGAATTTCACTATCAAACCAAAATGCAGTTCCTGATGGTATATTCCGTTGCCAAATGAAAGCCTCTACTTCTTCACCTTTTCCCCGAAGACCTCTCTCACCCTTTCGAAAAATCCTTTGACGAGAGGCATGGAGCCGTCGGTGCTGAGAGCGTCGAATTCCTGGAGAATTTCCCTCTGCCGCGAGGTGAGCGTAGTCGGCACTTCGACCACGATTCGGCAAAGCTGGTCCCCTGAGCCCGAGCCGCGCAGGTGCGGAAATCCCTTTCCCTTGAGCCTGAAGATATGACCCGGCTGCGTGCCGGCAGGGACCTTGATTTTTTCCTTGCCTTTCAGGGTGGGAACTTCGATTTCGGCGCCGAGCGCCGCCTGGCTGAAGCTCAGCGGCACATCAAGGAGGATGTCCTGCTCTTCCCGCCTGAAGATCGGATGTTCCTCTACCGTGAGATAGACGTAGAGGTCTCCGGGAGGGCCGCCGTACAAGCCGAGTTCGCCCTCGCCGGTGAGGCGAATGGTGTTCCCTGTTTCGACGCCCGCGGGAATTTTTACCGAGAGCGTCCGTTCACGCTCCACGCGTTTGCGGCCGCGGCAGGCCGGACAGGGATCGGTGATCACCTTGCCTTCGCCGTCGCACCGGGTACAGGTGCGCGTGATACTGAAGAAGCCCTGCTGCATGCGGACCTGGCCGACGCCGTGGCATGCCGTGCACGTAGCGATCCCGTCCCTGGATTTTGCCCCCGTGCCGTCGCAGTCCGGGCAGCGCTCCCAGCGGGGAACGCGTATCTTTGCCGTCGTGCCTTTGGCCGCTTCTTCGAAGCTGATCTTGAGATTGTACCGGAGGTCTTCGCCGGCGGTTGCCCGCGATCTTCCCCGGGCCCCGCCGAAAAACTCGCTGAAGATGTCCCCGAAGATGTCACCCATGCCCATGCCGGCGCCGAATCCTCCGAACCCGGCGCCCGGACCTGCTCCGGTCGCGCCGGGCGCAGTACCATACTGGTCGTAGTAAGCCCGCTTCTGGGCATCGGAAAGCACCTCGTATGCCTCGTTGATCTCCTTGAATTTCTCTTCCGCCGCCTTGTCGCCGGGGTTCTTGTCGGGATGGTACTGGTGCGCAAGCTTCCGGTACGCCTTTTTGAGATCGGCGTCGGTCGCGTTACGGTTTACACCCAGCAGTTCGTAGTAATCTTTCGCCATCGTGCACTTCTTTCAAAAAAGGATTTACCACGAAGACCCGAAGACACTGAGACAAGACTTCGTGGCCAAGCACATAACATATTTTCACAAAAAGAGGATAGCAGACGAATCGGTTTTTATATCCTCCGGCGTCCGCTATCCTCTTCGCGATCATTTATTCGTTATTTTTTGTCCTTATCTACTTCCTCGAACTCCGCGTCGACCACCTTCTCTTCGGGCTTGGCTCCGCCGTCTCCGGTCGTTCCTGCGCCGGCGCCGGCCGCTCCCGGCTGGCCCTTCATCCTGGAGTATACTTCCTCGGCGATCTTGTGTGACGCTTTGGAGAGGTCCGCCACGGCCCTCTTGATGGCGTCGACGTCCTGGCCGTCCTTCACGCGTTTGGCCTCTTCGAGGGCCTTCTGGATGTCGGCACGCTCCGCATCGGAGAGCTTGGCGCCGTAATCGGTGAGAGATTTCTCGACCGAGTAGATGAGGGTGTCGGCCTCGTTTCTCGCTTCAGCTACTTCCCGTTTCCGCTTGTCCTCGGCCGCGTGCGCCTCGGCCTCCTTGACGGCCTTCTCGATCTCGTCTTTGCTCATGCCGCTCGATGCCGTGATCCTGATCGATTGTTCCTTGCCCGTACCGAGGTCCTTGGCGGTCACGTGGACGATGCCGTTCGCGTCGATGTCGAAGGTCACCTCGATCTGCGGAATTCCGCGCGGCGCGGGCGGAATGCCCACGAGCTCGAAGCGGCCGAGGGTCTTATTGTCGCCAGCCATCTCGCGCTCGCCCTGCACGACATGAATGGAGACCGCGGTCTGGTTGTCCGACGCGGTGGAGAATACCTGGCTCTTCTTCGTCGGGATCGTGGTGTTGCGTTCGATGATCCGGGTGGCCACGCCGCCCAGCGTCTCGATACCGAGGGAAAGCGGCGTTACGTCGAGGAGCAGCACGTCTTTGACCGCTCCCGTGAGCACCGCCCCCTGGATACCTGCGCCCACGGCCACGACCTCATCGGGGTTCACGCCGCGATGCGGATCCTTCCCGAAGAAATCCTTCACCGTCTGGATCACCCGCGGCATGCGGGTCATGCCGCCGACGAGGATCGCCTCGTTGATCTGCTCCACGTTCTTGCCCGCGTCGGCAAGCGCCTTCTTCACCGGATCGATCGTCTTCTGGACGAGGTCGCCCACAAGCTGCTCTAGTTTCGCCCGTGAGAGCTTGTAAAGCAGGTGCTTCGGCCCGGTCGCGTCGGCGGTAATGAACGGGAGGTTGATCTCGGTCTCCGCGACGGAGGAGAGTTCGATCTTCGCCTTTTCCGCGGCTTCTTTCAGGCGCTGGAGAGCCATCTTGTCTTTCCTCAGGTCGATGCCCTGGTCTTTGAGGAACTCGTCGGCGAGCCACTTGATGATCCGCTCGTCGAAGTCATCGCCGCCCAGGTACGTATCGCCGTTCGTGGACTTCACTTCGAACACGCCTTCGCCGAGCTCGAGGATGGAGATATCGAACGTGCCGCCGCCGAGGTCGTAGACCGCGACGGTCTCGTCCCTTTTCTTGTCCAAGCCGTACGCCAGGGCAGCGGCCGTCGGCTCGTTGATGATGCGGAGCACGTTCAAGCCCGCGATCCTTCCCGCGTCCTTCGTCGCCTGGCGCTGGCTGTCGTTGAAGTACGCCGGGACCGTGACCACCGCATCGGTCACCTTCTCCCCGAGATAATCTTCGGCGGTCTGTCTCATTTTCTGCAAGATCATGGCCGAGATCTCCGCGGGGCTGTAAGTCTTGCCGCGGACCTCCACGTGCGCGTCGCCGTTCGGCGCCTTGACGATTTTGTAGGGCAGGTGCTTCATCGCCTCCCGCACCTCGTTGGAATCGTACTTCCTGCCCATGAGCCTCTTAATCGAGAATATGGTATTCTCCGGGTTCGTGATCGCCTGCCGCTTCGCGATCTGGCCGACGAGCCGTTCGCCGCCCTCCGTAAAGGCCACCACGGACGGCGTGGTCCGCGTGCCTTCGGAGTTCGGGATAACGACCGGCTCTCCGCCTTCCATGATCGCAACGCAGGAGTTGGTCGTCCCCAGATCAATCCCTATCACCTTTGCCATATAAACCTCCTTAGAATAAACCGTGATGAATTCTAAAATCTCAATACGTCACTGAACCGGCCCGCCGGCCGGATGTCAGAACCCTTCGCCACTTACTGTGGATTTTCGGTCTCTTCGTTCACGGGTGATTCTGTTCCCGTCTGCCCGCTCCTGCCGTTTTTCTCCGCCGGCTTCTTCGAAACGCTCACCTTCGCATGGCGCAACACCTTGTCATGATACAGATAACCGTCCTGAAAGACCTGCACCACCGTATTTTCCGGGACTGCGTCCGTAACTTCCTGCGTCACCGCGTCGTGTTTCGCAGGATCGAACCGTTCTCCTTTGGAAGAGAAGGGCTTGATCCCGAATTTTTCGAGCACGTCCCGGAGCTGCTTATGCACAAGCTCCACTCCCTGGCGAAGGCCCTCGTTCGCTTCTCCCTCTGCCGCGTGCTTGATCGCGAGCCCGAGATGGTCGACGACGCTCAACAGCTCCTTCGCCATCTGCTCGTTCGCGTACCTGCGGAACTCCGAAAGATCGCGCTGCATGCGCTTGCGGTAGTTTTCGAAATCCGCATATGTCCGGATGTATTTATCGTGGGCCTCCGCCGCCTCTTTGGACTTCTGCTCAAGCGCCAGCGTCAGCTTTTCTACTTCCGCAAGAGCGGATGCCCGGGGCTCATCGGACGGCGGCGTCCACTCCTGTTCCTCCTTTTCATCAAGCTTTTCGTCGTTTGCCATCACTCAATACCTTTCTGAAATCTTTCGCCCAGGAGCCTCGAAAGCAGCCGGGACGTATAGTCGACCACATGGATCACTTGCCTGTACTGCATCCGGGTGGGGCCGATTACGCCGAGCGTGCCAACGACCCGCGGGCCGACCTTGTAGCTGCCGACAACCAGGCTGCACTCCTGCATTTCGAAGAAGGGGTTCTCGGACCCGATGAAGACTTTTATGCCTTCCGCCGCCACGCTCCGGTCTAGGAGCTTGAGCAGCTTGTACTTGTCTTCGAACGCCTTGAGCAGAGATTTCATTTTCTCGACGTTCGCGAATTCCGGGCTCTCCAGTATCTGCGAGGCCCCGCCAATATACACTTTCTCCGTGTCCCGCTCCTTGACCTCCTGGCTCGCACGGTACGTCTCATCCATCAACTGGGCAAAGAGCAATTTCTCCTGCCGAAGCTTCTCCACGAGCCGCTGCCGTATCTCGGACAGCGAGAAGTGCTCGAGTTCCCCGTCGAGGTAGGAGCTGAAATTGTTGAGCTCATGCTGCTGAATGGATTCGTCGAGATCGATCAGCTTGTTCTGCACGATCCCCCCGCCGGTCACGAATATGATGAGCACCTGCCTGCCGTGCAGACGGACAAACTCAATATGCTTATAATGCACTTCGGACTCGGTCGGAGCCACCACCACGCCGGTACAGCGCGAAAGCGCGGCAAGAAATCGGCTTGCCTCCTCCATCAGTTCGCCGATATCGTCTCCGTGGAGCGGCGGGGCGTTTCGCAGATGGTCTTCAAGGTCATCGGCGTCGTTCTCGATGCTGATCAGCGTGTCAATATAATAACGGTATCCTTTGTCCGTGGGGATCCTGCCAGCCGAGGTATGGGGGTGGGTGAGTAATCCCAGATCTTCGAGCTCGGCCATAATGTTCCGCAGCGTGGCCGAACTGAGGCCAAAACCGTATCTCTTGACCAGCACGTTGGAACCCACGGGAGAGCCGGTCGAGATATAGCTATCTATTACAGCCTGCAGAACTTTTTTGTCTCTGTCATCCATCTCCATCATAAAAACAACCCTGAAATCGCTGTGCTACAAACTTTGTACAGTCTTCATTTAGCACTCACTCCAATAGAGTGCTAATAATTTAACATAGGATAACCGTACTGTCAAGCGCTTATTTTTCCTCCTTGGGCCTGACCCACAGCCTTAAAAAATAATCCCGCACCTTCAAAAAGGTGCGGGATCGAAGCGCTCTGTTACGCAGCTGAGAAACAGACTGTTCTACAACTCCTTAGGCAGCTTTCTTTACAGTTGCCTCACCTTCAACAAGCTTTGGGGTCTCGATCTCGATCTTTTTGGGCTTGGACAACGCCGGTGCCGGAATTGTTATCTCCAGGATGCCGTTATGGAATTTCGCCTTCATCTGATCGCTCTTTACACCCTCGGGAACCGTAAACCGCCTCTCAAAAGCGCCATAGGCGAGTTCCTTGTAAATGTAATCTTCGTCCTTCACGTTCTTCTCGCCTTTGCGTTCACCCTTGATCGTGATCTGCCTCGATGCTTCATCAATCGTCACCTCAACGTCTTTGGGATCGACGCCGGGAAGTTCGCATCTGAATACCAGATCATTACCCTTGGTGTAGCTCTCTACCGGAGGCATCCATTCTCCATAAGCGGTCTCAGCGATCGAAACATCCCTTCCCAGGAACCTGTCAAACAGCCTGTCCATATCGTGTTGCATTTCACGCAGCTCGCTGAAGGGATCCCAGCCCCTCATGATTCGGAACGGGTCCCAACGAATTAAACTCTTTGTCATACTGATCCCTCCTTTCACTATTCGCAATTATTATATAACATATGATTGGCACTCTGTCAAGAAGAGTGCTAATTTACTAATGCATTGATTTTATGTAATTTTTTATTTTTCTGGTTTTGAAAGTGGAAAAAGGAGAGGATTACTGCTGTGAGGACCCTTCAAAAACAGGCATTAAAACTACCCCGATCAGCGCCTCCGTCAGTCACACGCTGGCAAGGCCGGTTTCCCATTCCCGGCGGTCCAGCAGAAGCTTCGCAAAAATGTCGGCTCTCACGCGCCGGTGGCGGTTCTACTCTGGACGCCATTGCTGCTTTTCGGGGTGTGCGGGATCAACTTCTTTCAGACAGCCCACCGGGAATAACAAACCGTTCAGCAATGATCCTGCGAAACCGCGGAGTATAGACGAGTTCGTAGACGTCCTCTTTGCCCGGGAAAAGTGTCATCGCCGCCTTTTTCGTATTTCTCATGATTTCGAAAGCCTCTTTGAGCGTAAGGTCGGGCTGCTGCATGAGGACCGCCTGTGCGAGATCGACGACGAACCGCAAACGCCTCATATTCTTTTCTTCTTCAAGTAATTTATCTTTCATGACGTCCTTTTCTCCTTGGCCGGCCTATTTGACAAATCATCGCATATGATACCTCTTTACTCCCGGGTTTTCAATCCCTCGCGTTCCTATGCGTTTTCAGGGGCATGGCCGCGGCAGTCGTTGTTATCGTGCGGGCAGGACATAAGGCAGAATTGCAAAATAGCGGCAGATGCCGCCGTCCATGACATACTCGGCGACCCCATCGCCGGAAAACAAACGGACAAAAAAAAGGAGGCTAATGCCCCCCGCTTCGGTATAATCGTGACAGTCGAGATCACTGACAGCCGGACCGCATTACCGTTCATGCATCAGGCGCCGTGTGTCACGTACCGGGCATCCTTTGAAACGTCCCGCTCTTTCCACCGGCCTTTCGGATCAGGCGGATGTCGGTGACTGTCATGGCCCGGTCCGCCGCCTTGCACATATCGTACACCGTGAGCCCTGCCGCAGCCACTGCGGTAAGCGCCTCCATTTCCACGCCCGTCCTGCCCGTAGTCCTGACCGTCGCCGAGATGTTCACGCACGACGCTTTATCATCCGGCTCGAAAGATATCTCGACGGACGTAAGATTCAGCGTGTGACAGAGAGGAACGAGTTCGGCCGTTTTCTTTGCCGCCATGATCCCCGCGATCCTCGCCACGCCGAAAACGTCGCCCTTCGAGACCTTGCGGTCGAGGATCAGCCTGAGTGTCTCCGGCTGCATGGTGACGCGGCCCGCGGCAATAGCCTCACGCCCGGTTTCCTCCTTGCCGGACACGTCGACCATGCGCGCAGCGCCTTCTTTGTCGAAGTGTGTCAGTTCAGCCATTGTTGTTTGTACCTTTTTTATGAAAATACATTCGGCCCGGAGACGGGGGAAATTCCAGACCTGAAGGCATCGGACTTCAAATAAATTCCAAGCACCAAGCACAAAAATTTGAAATGTCCGTAAAATTAAAATATCGAGTTTGCCTGTTGTTTATGATTTTTTGTTCGAAGCGTGGTAATTGCTATGCTCTATCCTCCGATCTTCGACATGGTCCTGCGATAACATCCGCGGGGAGATTCATCTATGTAATGCCGTTCAGGCTTGATTTCGAGCGCGAGCCTGAGCAGACGCTCCAGTTCACTGTCGTCGCACCCGCCCCGCATCGGCGCTTTCACGTCGATTTCGGTGTCCGAGAGCAGGCAGGGACGGATCTTGCCGTCGGCCGTGAGCCTGAGGCGGCGACAGGTTGCGCAGAAGTGCTTGGTTATGGGACTGATAAACCCGACGACTCCTTTCGCGCCCGCTATCCGGTAGTTGTCCGATGGGCCGGCGCCCTTCTTCGAGGCGAACGGCACGAGGCCGCCGAACTCCCGTTCGATGGCGCTGCGGACGTCGCTCGACATGACGCACACATCCCGGCGCCAGCGGTCGTTCGCGCCGATCGGCATGAACTCGATGAAGCGGACATGGATGGAGCGATCGAGCGTGAGCCGCGCGAAGTCGACAATCTCATCGTCGTTGATTCCCTTGACCGGGACCATGTTGATCTTGATCGGATTGAACTCGAGTTCTTCGGCCCTGGATATCCCGCGCCACACCCTGTCCCAGGCGTCGCTGCCGGTGATTTTCCGGAACCTCTCCGCGTTCAATGTATCAAGGCTGATGTTGAGCCGCGGCTTTCCAGCCGCCAGCAACGCGGAAGCCGTTTCTTCGAGCAAGATTCCGTTCGTGGTGAGACTCACATCCTCGATGCCCCTGCACTTGAGGGACGCGATGAAATCGACGACGCCGCGCCGTACAAGGGGCTCGCCTCCGGTCACGCGAATGTGGGATATGCCGAGCGCCGCCGCCACGGACACGAGACGCAGCATCTCCTCATACCGAAGAATGTCACCGTGCGGCAAGACCTTCATCTGTCCCTGCGGAACGCAGTAAAAGCAGCGCAGATTGCATCGGTCGGTCACGGAAATCCGCAGATAATCGATGCAGCGGTTGTGCGGATCGTAGAGCGGCATAATCAAACTCTACCATAGAGGTACGGCGAGTTCAAGGTAAAAGTGCCGGAGTCCGATGAATGAACGCAGGAAGGCCCGCCCCGTAAGGGAAGCGGTAAAAATAATGGCCTTGACCAAACAATATTTTGTAAGTATAATAGAAAACACGTGTGAAAAACCTGGATACGGTATTGGCAGGAGGGAAGGACGCTCTATGACGACCGGAAAAAGGTATTTCATTGCAAAGGGGAAAGGGTATTTGAACGCGGCAGGGCCGCAGTCCCGGTTCATCCTGTTTCTCCTGTTCACGCTTGTGTCATACACGCTCCTCCTCAGGGTATTTCAAAAACTTGCCGAAATCGTCCAGCTTCCGGTGTTCCTTCCCATCTCCCTCGTCAGCCTGCTCGTCTTTGTCGGTATCGTGGGCACTGTTTACTCTCACAAGTTCGTGGGCCCCATGGTCCGGATACAAAGGGCCATCAACCAGATGGCCGAGGGCGACATGCTGATCTCCCTCAGGCTCAGGGACACCGACGATCCGATGCTGAAAGACCTGGTCAGCGCAATCGGTCTCTTGTGCGACCACAGCGTAAAGGCGCATTCCCATATTCAAAACGCCGCCTGGGAACTCTTCGGCGACTTACAGGCGTTCCAGGAAAAAGTGGAGCGCGGCGCCGATGCATCCGAGCTCAAAGCGCAGGTCGAGAGCATGCGCAAAAAACAGGAAGTGCTCGACAAGGCGATCAAATCATTCCGGAAGGCGTAGAGGTACCGAATGGCGGAGAGCGGATTCAAGGGAAAGAGCATGAAGGCTGTGGCCGCCGACGTTGCGGAGGCCCTGATCACCGTTAATCCTCTTTTTCTCAAAAAATTCGACGCCGAAATGATCAGGAGCTTCAATGATAATCTGAACAAACTGCTGGTCGCGGTCAGAAATGAAAAGGTAGAGTTCAACGATCCCGCCGCGCTGCGCAAGAGAAACCTGAAACTCCAGCGCCTCCACAACGCCCTCATCGTCCTCAAGAACATCGCGAGGGAAAAAAGGATCCCGCTTACATAACTGCTTTTCCGATACGTCAAACGGTTACGGTTACGATGTCCGTTTCGGCCGACGTATGACGACGTTACCGCTCCACGATACGGGCTTCGTCACCGGCTAACGTAACCGCAGCCGTTTATGAATCACACTGCTACGCAAAACCGCTTCTTGAAATCCTCCGGGCTCATCTTCGCGGTCGCCGCGAGTTCCTTGATCTGCTCGCCTTCCAAGTCTTCCTGTTCGAGGCGGATCATATATCTCCTCGCCATATGGTAGTCGTCGGCATGGACGTCCACGGTACGAATACGGGTCTTTCCCGTTTTAGGATCGAGGAGCTCGGAGAACTTGATGGGCTCGTTCTTCCCGTCCCTGAGCATGATCATGGCGCCCGTGCCCCCGGACACGAGGAACTTCACCGCGCTGTAGCCCAGGTAGCGTGTGTACTCCCGGTCGTAGGAAAGGGGCGGCTGACAGCGGAGTTCGTAACCGATGTCTTTGGCGATGACCGTGGTCTTGATCCCCATGGCATCGAGGTCTTCGACAACCTTTTGCTTCAGCATGTCGCCGAGGGGAATTTCGGCCAGGCGGATGTTGCCGTGGTCGTCGCGCGGCACGTTCTTGAGGAAGGCGAGTTCCTCGGGATTGAGCCGGATCGCAACACCCTCGGCAATCACGGCAACCCCGTAGTTCCTGCCATAGGACAGGCGCTTGATGATCGCGCCCTCGAGGATGGAGACCACCTTGTTGAGTGAAATTTTATCTCCCAGTTCTTCCGGGATGAGGGTGAGCGTTGCACCGGCGCCCATGCCCATGCCGAGCGCGAGGTGTCCGGCGGACCGTCCCATGGCGATGACAAAATACCACCTGCCCGCGGTGCGGGCGTCCTCCATGAGGTTTTCGACGAGCTGCGCCCCAAGCGTGCGGGCAGTCTCGAACCCGAAGGTCGGCACGCCGTGCGGGAGCGGAAGGTCGTTGTCGATTGTCTTCGGCACGTGGCAGACGGCGATCTTTCCGCCCGCCTCTTTCTCAACGCGGGTCGCGGTGTAGGCCGTGTCGTCCCCGCCGATGGTCACGAGATAACGGATGCCGAGCGCGGTGAGTGCCTTGACGACATTCGCCATCTTCTCGGGGCTCTTTGTGGGGTTGTCGCGCGAGGTCCTGATGATCGAACCGCCGCGCAGGTGAATGCGCGAGATCTCCGAGTTCTGGAGCGATACGGTATGGTTCGTGTCTCCTTTGGAGAGCCACTTGAAACCGTCGTAGATGCCGACCACATTGAGGCCCTGCTTGATCGCCTCGTAGGAAATTGCGCTGATTACCCCGTTTATGCCCGGGGCCGGGCCCCCGCCCACAACTACCGCAAGCTTTTCCCCCATTCCAGCCTCCTGTTTATAAAGGTGCGACGACGAACCATCATCGACTGCGTGTAATCGGACTTTTTGCCGCGATAGGCGCGATACTCCCGGCGATAATCCCTCTGCGGGAACGTTCGGGGACAAAAAGCGGCAGTCGAGGCGCTCATGGTTTCACACCTTCGAATCAATTTCACCTTATTTACACCGCGCAAATGTAGCAAAACGCACAGCGATTGTCAATACGAATCCCGTGCTGATAAAGTTGCATTTCTCCCCTCCGGTATGTTAATCTAACAGCACATGAACATCGTAAAAATCTTCGGGGAATCGGGCATGATCGCGCGGGCCATGCACGCCTCCTACGAACACCGTCCTCAGCAGATGCGGATGGCCGAGTCCGTCGATAAGGCTCTCCGTAACAAAACGCACCTGATCGTGGAAGCAGGAACGGGCGTGGGCAAAAGCCTCGCCTATCTCGTTCCCCTCATTCTCTGGGTGCGCGAGGAAAACTGCCGCGCCGTGGTCTCCACCTATACAAAGGCGCTCCAGCAGCAGCTCGTGGAAAAGGATATCCCTTTCTTGAGGAAATCTCTCGGAGATTTTCGTTTTGCCCTCTGCGTGGGAGGAGAGAACTACCTCTGCCTCAGACGGTTCGATCAGCTCCGCATGGGAGATCTGTACGAGCAGTCCGAAGTCGAACCGTTGAACCGCATGTTCGAATGGTCGACCGTTACCCGTACCGGCCTCCGGAACGAACTGGAATACGAACCTCCTTCCGGCCTCTGGGCCAAGGCGTGCCGCCAGGCGGACCTGTGCTTCGGCAAGGACTGCTCGTATTACAAAGATTGTTTTTATCAGAAAGCCAAATCGATCGAGCAGCAAGCCCAGATCCTTGTCGCAAACCACCACCTCTTCTTTGCGGACATGGCAACCGGTGGGAACGTGCTTCCCTATTACAATGCCGTGGTCTTCGACGAGGCGCACCAGGTCGAAGAGGTCGCCACGGACTACCTCGGCATTGAGGTCACGAATTCCTCGATCCGCTACCTGTTCGACTCACTTATGAGCAGGCGCACGCGCAAGGGCGTGCTCACCCGCCTCTCCGTTCAGGGCGCGGAGGTCCAACTTGTCCGGAACATGATTGACGGGCTCCGGCTGATTGCGGAGAACTTTTTTTTGAACCTGAACGCCGTCCTCAAGGACGAGCCCGTTGTCAGGATAAGGCGGCGAAACGTCATCCCCGACATTCTGAGCGACCCGCTCCTTGAACTGAAAGACGCCCTGCTCGCGCTCAAGGTGGAAACGCAGGAAGAGGAACAGGAAGTGAAGGCCTTTGCAGCTCGGGCGCAGACGGTCGCCGCGGCGGTCCGCATGAACCTGGAACAGAGCGCCGAGGGGTTCGTGTACTGGGCCGAGAGGGAAAACGGCCGGTACCGGCTCGTGGCCTCGCCTATCGACCTTGCAGAAACGCTCCGTGAGAACCTCTTCGGGAAGACGGGCACCGTCGTCCTCACCTCGGCGACGCTCTCGTCGGCGGGAACATTCACCTATCTCAAGAGCCGCCTCGGCCTCGACGCTCCCGCGGAGCTTCTCCTTGACTCCCCCTTCGACTTTGAAAAACAGGCCGTCCTCTATGTCTCGCCCGGACTCGACGACCAGCAGGCGCCCGGATACCAGGAAAAGTTCGACGAAGAGCTCAAAGCGGTCCTTTCCGTAACGCGGGGACGGACCCTCGTGCTCTTCACGAGCTACAGCCAACTCAGGAAGAGCTCCGAGACGATCCGCGGGGAACTCCCGAAGCTCGGAGTTCTCTGCCAGGGAGAGATGCCCGCCTACCGGCTCATGGAGCAGTTTAAGGCTGCACCGAACACCGTGCTCTTCGGCACAGCCTCATTCTGGCAGGGAATCGATATCCCCGGCGACGCGCTTCAGTGCGTGGTGATCGCAAAGCTGCCCTTTGCCGTGCCCGACGACCCGATCGTCGAGGCAAGGATGGAGATGCTCAAGAGGCCCTTTCTTGACTACCAGGTCCCGCAGGCTACGCTCCTGTTCCGCCAGGGTTTCGGCAGGCTCATCCGCACGCGGACGGACAGGGGCGCCGTGGCGGTGCTGGACTCGCGCATCATGACCAGGAACTACGGAAAGTGGTTTTTGAAGTCGATACCGAAGTGCAGGGTCACCGATGACAGGGAAGAGTTCAGGAGGTTTTTTGAGAAGCTGCGGGCGAAAGAGTGAAGCGCATGGAGTTTCGCCCCTCCCTTTTCTACCACCCGTTTTCGTGCAATCGTGAAGCATCAAAACGGTCCACCGACGGTTTGTCTTCGGCCGGATAGCCCAACGGGATGAGCGAGAAGGGGACGACGTGGTCGGGGATGTTCAAAAGTCTCCGGATATTGGCGACCCTGTCTTCGGTGGGGTAGACGCCGCACCACACGGCTCCGAGTCCTTTGGCATGCGCTGCGAGTAGCAAATTCTCGGTGGCCGCGGCGCAGTCGAGCACCCAGTAACCTTTGTGCCGTTCGAGGTTTACATCTCCGCAGACGAGGATGGCGATGCCCGCCTGCTTCAGCATTGCGGAATAAGGGTGAAATTTCGGGATCTCGTTGAGAATCCCTCGGTCGGTGATCACAATGAAGTGCCACGGCTGCTCATTCCCGGCGGACGGGGCGTTCATCGCCGCCCTCAGAATCTCATCGACCACTTCACGGGGAACCGGCTTCGATGAGTAGAGTCGTATGCTCCGGCGTGAAAATATGGCCTTCAGCATGTCCATGATCATCCTCCGTATTTGCCGCCAACCACTCTCGCGGGTCCAGATCAATCGGCATTCGGTTCACTCGCGTGACTTCAGGAATTTCGAATTGCAATTTTTTGAGGCAATCGGTGCAGAAAAGATATCTTGCTTTTAGTATACCATCGCGGCGGTCGTATTAATCGAAAAAAGAAGCGTTCCGTCAGGGAAAATGCTCCTGCTTCGGGAAATTTCGTTGAACTGAACTCAGGCAGGCAGTGCTGTTTCGGCCGGTTTTCTTTTTGCGAAAAGATAGGCGACCCAGATGCTCACTTCGTACATCAGGTAGAGCGGAATCATCACGACGAACATGGTGATGAGGTCGGCGTGAAAGGCGGCGATGATGGCGCTCAGGAGGAGCGCGTATTTGCGTTTGCTGGAAAGAAACTTCCCCGTGACGAGCCCGAGGCGGGAAAGAAGCAGCGTCAGGATAGGCAGTTCGAAAATCAGGCCGAAGATGAGAATAAGCCTCAGGCAGAAGTTCACGTACGAGCTGAGATTGAACCAGCTTTGGAGCCCGTCGGACTCATAGGAGAGGGAGAAGTTGATGATGACCGGCCAGATCACGATGAGGAAGAACATCGATCCGATGCAGAAGCTGATCGTGCTCGCTGTTACGAAGGGCGTCACGTACCGTTTTTCCTTGGAGGTCAGACCGGGCGCGATGAATTTCCACAACTGATAAAAAACCACGGGGAGGGCCAGTATGAACCCGGCGATGATCGAGATCTTGCACTGGATGAAGAACGGCTCGAGCGGCGCGCTGTAGTTCAGCTTCCTTTGCCGGACCGTGGCGGAAATGTCCTTGTTCAGCTCGTAGCGTTGATAGAGCGACGGATAACGGTTTTTTATCTCTTCGTATACTTTTTTCTTTACTTCGGTCAGATAGGTGTTGCCGGTCAGGGGCTTTTCGATGAACGTCAGGAGATCAATGGAAAAGTTCCACGATACTCCCATGCCGACGATCACGGCAAAAACCGATATGATGATTCTCTTGCGGAGTTCCGCAAGGTGCTCTATAAGTGTCAATTTCTTACCTTCTTCCACCATACGTGCTTACTCTTTGATAACAGAATAGCGACTCGCATGCAGCTTTTCTCTTCCTGCCGCGAGTACCCCGCTCCGCAGATCCCGCGACCAGGCATAGCCTTTACCGGCATTATTTGCAACCTGCACAGGACGAGGACGAGCAGCCTCCGCATCCCGAGCCGCCGCTCGACGACGTACTGGACGAGGACGACCTTCCCATGCCGAAGCGCGACATGAGTTTGGCCGTTTTCGTGGAGCCGCACTTTTCGCACGGGACATCCGGATTTGTTCCGAACACGAGTTTTTCGAAATCGGCGCCGCAGGAGTTGCAATGATATTCGAATATGGGCATAGGCTACTTGAACATAAAAATCATCAATTGAACGTGCAGAAGCATAGTACGGCTTTTCACCGTTTTTTACAATAGATGTTTCGGAGGGCACCATCCGGATTGACGGCACGCCGTCCGGGAGGTCTTTCCGCACCCGCCGCCGCGCTTCCCGGGCGACGATTGCTATTTCTTCTCCAGTTTCTTCCAGTCGGACAGGAATTTTTCTATTCCGATGTCCGTAAGCGGATGCTTGACGATCTGGTCGATTACGCCGAAGGGAATCGTGGCGATATGCGCTCCCGCCATGGCCGCATCCACGACATGGAGCGGGTTCCGGACGCTCGCAACGATCACTTCCGTGGCATATCCGTAGTTCTCGTACATGGTGACCGCCTGCCGGACAAGGTCCATGCCGTAGTGGCTGACATCGTCGAGTCTGCCCACGAAGGGACTCACGTACGCGGCGCCCACTTTCGCGGCGAGGAGCGCCTGGCCCGGCGAGAACACCAGGGTCATGTTCACCTTGATGCCTTTCCCTGCGAGCGTCTTCGTGGCCTTGAGGCCCTCTTTGGTCATCGGGAGCTTGACTACGATGTTCTTGTGGATCTTCGAGAGCTCCACGCCTTCAGCCACCATCTTGTCCGCCTCCAGGCTTACCGCTTCGGCGCTGATCGGCCCGTTCACGATGGAGCAGATCTCTGCGATCACCTGCCTGAAGTCCCTTCCCTCTTTTGCGATGAGCGAGGGGTTGGTGGTGACGCCGTCAACCACGCCGAGGCCTGCGGCCTCGCGAATCTCCTTCACGTTTGCCGTATCGATGAAAAATTTCATTCCGTCAGTCCCTTTCTCTTTTCGCTGTATTCCCATGCGGGCTCAAGCCCGCGGCTGCCTGGGCGAATCGTAAATTGTGAAATTCAAGATGCCGGTCCCGCTGCATCTCGCTTTTCACCTCTCGCCTTTCACGCCTTCACGCCCTGCGCTTCAAGGCTTTCTCAAGTATCTGTACCGGATGAAGCACGGGGACGCCCGATCCTTCGCGCTTCAGGCTGTCCGTTATCTGCATGCGGCAGCCCGGGCAGCCGGTCGCGACCACGGATGCTCCGGTCGACAGAATGTCCCGTGCCTTGTCTCTTCCCATCCCTGCAGAGAGGCCGCGATGGGTCACCCTCATCACGCCGCCGAACCCGCAGCAGCGGTCCGGGTTTTCCATTTCCACGAGCATGAGTCCCGGTATTGAGCGGAGAATGCGCCTCACGGTCTCCGACAGGCCCTGGCCCCTTCCCAGATGGCAGGGGTCGTGGCACGCAGTGCGCATCTCCACGGGAGCAAGGTCCGCGCCCGCGAGGGCGCCCTCCAGAAGTTCATGGATGTCGATGATGGCTGGTGGATTCACACCGGGCGGAAGCAGTTTAGGATAATCTCTTTTAAATGTCAAGCCGCACGAGGCGCAGGCGGTCACAACGGCATCGGCTTTGACCGCGGCAAACAGCGCGCTGTTTTCCGCCACAAGCTTTTCTGCGGCCCCGCGCTCACCGAGCGACAGCAGTGGCCTGCCGCAACACTTCTGGCCTTTGGGAATAATTACCTCGAAGCCGAGCCTGCCGAGCACCCACGTGACTGCCTGCGCGATGTCCTGCTGGAAATAGTTCGACGCACAGCCCACAAAGAACGCAGCCCGGCCCCGTGCGCGTTCCGTCCTTATGATTTCAGGCACGGTGCTAAGAAACGCCCGGGAAAAAACGGGAAGGACGGGCACCCTCCCTCTCCTGCCAAAGACTTCGCGGCCGTAGCGGAGCACGATCGGGGCGAGCCATGCGGCGAGACGGAGACCCGCCGCGCTCGTGAATACCCCGGAAATGACAGCACCGACAAGTCCGGGTCCGGACTCGCGCAGTGCCTCCTCCTTCGCAGCCTGGATGATCTCCGTCACGGGAACGCCGCTCGGACATGAGGCCTCGCACGCAAGACAGTCCGTGCACGTCGCAAGGAGGTCCTTGAATACCGACGTGACCGCAAGCCTGCCGTCAAGGACCGCCTTGACGAGCGCCATTCTGCCGCGGGCAGATCGCGATTCGGCGCGGTCCGCGAGAAAGGACGGGCACACCGCCCTGCACGCCCCGCACCGCACGCAGCGCTCGATATCACTCCGGAAACGTTCAAGGAAAGAATAGCTCGATGCCTGATGGGGAAGGACGTGCTTCATGGCAGGATGGTCACCGGCGTGCCGATGGATACGACGCTGAATATCTCGTCGACGTCCGCATTGTCCAGAGCTATACAGCCGTCGGTCCAGTTCAGAAGGTTCGGTGTCCGCTTGATGGCCGCATCGAGCAGCCGGCCGTGAATGCCGACCGCTCCGCCGAGTTCAGTGTCCCACGGGGGCTGGCGTCTTTCCTGGATCGCCCGCTCGATCTCACGGTACTCCGACTCCGTAATAACCCCCCGTTGCAGGCCTGTCTTCGCCTGACTGATGCCGGGGTAGCTTATGCCCATGAATTTGTAAAACCGTTCGCTGTGGTTCAGAGAACATATGTAAAACTCGCCTTCAGGCGTCCTCTTATCGCCCCGCTCCCGCTTGTCGCCGGCGTTGTAGCCCTTTCCGAATACGGCCCAGTAGCTTTTGACAGGCGTCATGCCTTTATACAGCGTGAGCACGTTCTTCGACTTTTGAACGACAATCCTGAGTTCCCCATCAAATGCTGAAAGTCTTGCGGCAATGCCGGATGGGCGGTTGGACGGCGGGCAGGGCGAGGGTGAAAGGCAGCTCACCAATAAAACCGCCGCGAAGATACGCAGATACAATAGTACTGTGCCGGTCCGTCCCATGCGTCTACCCGCGGTCACTGCCTGTCGCTGTCCTCATACTGCCGCGCACAAGACGCGCTGCAAAAATAGGTGAGCTTGCCCCGGATACGCCGGGACGTCGCCCGGTCTTTGAGCACGTACGTTTTGCACTGGGGGTCGAGCACCATGTCCTCGCCCCTCAGCTTCGGGCGCTCTTCTTCGCCGCGGTACGCTTTTACAGCGGAATGGAATATCGTCCTGAGGGCCGAGTAAATCAGCAGAGTAAGAATGAAAATGAGTATGCTTCGTATCATCGTGTGCCCTGGTGGAGAATCTTTTTAAACGCGACGATGTGGGACCGGATGTAATCCGCGTTCGGGTGGTTGGGCGCCATGCGCAAAAGCTCTTCCCAGACATGAATCGCCGCCGCATAATCCTTTTTATCGAACGCGTATACGACACCCATATTGTACCGGGCATTCTGGTGCCCGGGCTCGTACTCCAATGCCTTGCGGTATTCTGCAAGCGCCCGGTCGGGCATGCCCATGTTCCTGTAAGCGGTGCCCATGTCCGTACGAACATCGACGTTCCTCGGGTTGATCCTGAGCGCGCGATCGTACTGCGCAACGGCTTCTTTCCACTGGCCGCTGTCGTAGTAGGCGTTCCCGAGCGCAATGATGGTGGCGAGGTTGTTCGGGTCTTCTGCGAGGAGCCTCTTATACTCTTCGATGAGGCCGTAGTAGTTCGGCGTCCGCAGCTCTTCGTACCTCTTTTCCTGCTCCTGCGTTTCCGGAGGTTTGCGTTCACGCTCCACGGTCCTGTTGCATGCCGCCAGAAGCAGGACAACAACTGCCGCCGTGATTGCCCGTTTCGTGTTCATTTCCGTCTGACCTGTTGATATCGCGTCACTTCAAAAATGTCGCGGGGAGATCTCCATACTCTCGGCCGGGATCAATGCCTGAAATGTCTCATCCCCGTGAATACCATGGCGATGCCGTGCTCGTTCGCCGCCTTGATCACCTCTTCGTCCTTGAGCGATCCGCCCGGCTGAATCGCCGCCGTGACGCCCGCTTCGGCCGCCTCGTCGAGACCGTCACGGAACGGGAAGAACGCGTCCGAAGCGAGCACCGTCCCTTTGAGGGGAACACGCGCCTTCATCACCGCGATCCTGACGGAGTCGAGGCGGCTCATCTGTCCCGCGCCGATGCCGACGGTCCGATCTCCGGTCGCGAATACGATCGCGTTCGACTTCACGTGCTTGCATACCTTCCACGCAAACGCGAGCGCTTCATACTCGCGCGCGGTCGGTTTCCTTGTGGTCGCCACCGTAAGGGACTTTATGTCCGGGATCGCACCGAGGTCCCGATCCTGATAGATGAGGCCTCCCGTGATCTTTTTCATGTCCATGCCTTCGGGCGTTCCGTGGACCGTGGGCCCCACGTCCAAAACCCGGATGTCTTTTTTCTTTTTAAGTTCATCGAGGGCATCCGACGTGAATTCCGGGGCCGCGACGACCTCGACAAACGTGGATGTAAGCTCTTTGGCGGTTTCATAGTCCACCATTTCGTTAAAGGCGATGACGCCGCCGAAAGCCGAAACCGGATCGCAGTCACGGGCCTTGCGGTATGCATCAACGGGGGCCCCCGCTGTGGCGACGCCGCAGGGATTGTTGTGCTTCACGATCACCGCGGCCAGCGTATCAAACTCTTTTACGAGTTCGAGAGCGCTGTTCGCGTCGAGGAAGTTATTGAACGACATTTCCTTGCCGTGGAGCTGGCGCGCGTTCGCCACAGACGGTTCCTTGCGGTTGAACGCCCGGTAGAAAGCCGCCTGCTGGTGGGGGTTCTCGCCGTAGCGCAGGTTCTGCACCTTCTCGAACTGGAGCGTCAGGATGTTCGGGAACCGTGTCTTTTCCTCGGCCGGGACCTGATTGTCGAGGTACGCCGAAATGGCGCTGTCATACCGCGCAGTGTGGAGAAAGACTTTCCGGCAGAGATCGAAGCGGGTCTTCGCGGACACTTCGCCGGTCTTCCGGAGTTCATCGAGCACGCGTCCATAATCGTTCGGCGATACGACGACGGC
>JAWOJY010000128.1:0-29148 GCA_033854515.1 Nitrospirota bacterium | reverse complement strand
CCATTTCCTTCACAGCCGCCCGCATATTTTCACATTCCTGTAATATTCTTGTAACATTCCGGGAATACAATATTTATTTAAAGGAGGTTAATATGCACATTTCCCGATTGACTGACGAAATAGATTCAAAGACCTTACGTGTTCATGGATCAATATGCCCGTACATGACAGGGGAAAAAGATTTTTGTTCAGCCTCGGTTATGGAAACGACCGTCAGCAATGACAGGTGGTCTCATTATTGTTGTACCGAAGATCATGATCGTTGCCCATTGTTCCTCGCAAAAATTCTGCGAGGTGGCAATTAAACTTGGTATGGTTATCCAACGTGTTACTCATCAAGGCATTATTACAGGAACGAGGAGGAACACATGCTTGAACGAAATGAAAATAGTAGCAGCCTGTTCACGGATGACAAAGAATATAGTCAGCACTTCCGTGCCATTCAAAAACTTGTGCAGGAACTGGGCGTTCCCGCCGAAGAAGTAAACCGGTCATACAATGAAATTCTGGACACATTGCAAAAAGACGCAAAGGTGAGAGCTTTCTTACCCGTCCTGGTCAGCCGGATTGTAAAAGAGCGATTACGGCATTAGGCGCCGCGCGGCAATCTATGAGAGAACTATCACCTGTTCGTTGCAGGATCTGATCGTGTAAGGACGCATCTCCGTGCCGCCCTGTGAAATGTCTCGATCATCACCGCTTGATTAGGAAAAAAGGAAGAGATGTCCAAGGACACCGTCGAGAAAATAGGTTGCCCGTGTTCATCGACGACCGTGTATCGCGATGGAAAAGCACACACCGGCAAACAACTCTAACTCTGTTTGATATGCGGGACGCAATTTACAGTTTCTCATGGTTTCAAGGTTAAGGAAAGGCCGTTGTGCACTGTGTGCGGAAGCACCATGCATCTGTACAGGCATGAGCGAACAACGATCGCTTCAGGTGTTCACGGTATCCTCTCTGCAAGACGTACGTAAAAATTCCAAGATAATGAGGACTCATGCACGGCGGGTCTGCGTATTATTTCTTTTTGTGCGCCTTTGGTCGTGTTTTGGAGCGAGCTTCGCTGCCCTTCCCTTCGAGTATCACGAGCTGCGCCTTGAGGTCCCGGATCCGGGCCATGATGTCCTTCACCCCGGCATCGAGCGCAGGATTTTTGGCTTTCGAACCGCTCATGATGATATAGGCTTTAGCACCAAGGTCGGTAATCGCCTGATGAATCCTGACCTTGAGAGTAAATGCTTTATACTGCCGCTTTCCTTCTTCGGCGAATTGCCCGCCTTGCAACTTGGGATATTGTCTCTTTTAATGAAAGAGTACAATAAGTGAGAATGCATTGCAAGCAAGGTGATGGGTTCTTACAGCAAAGCTGAAGAGGGTTAAGCCGCGCTGACGAGTTTACGAGCAATCACGCTGAAATACCCACGCTGACGGCGCGCTGTTTAAGCGCGAACAAGAAACGTGTAAGATGAAGGTTTTAAGTCCTGGCCCTCTGGCGCCGCATGGCCATTGATTTTCGTGTCAGAAAAGCCCTGTCATGATTTTGTCTCACCGTTGCCGGGTTTGCAAGAATCATGACAGGGCGCGGGGAGAAAGATCCATTACCATGACCGTTTTTTGCCCGATGCCCGTCCTTGTCCAATATGAAACCTCCTGGAGGAGCGCGACAACATATAAATATTCGAAATACTCTTGCTCTTTCTTACATACCATGACTGTTTCTGCGGCGAAGGTTTGAGGCCAGGCATGATCAGTCGGACACGGCCGGAGTGTGGTTTTCCCGATACACAGCATGGCGAACGCAAAGTGCGTCGGCGATGCATGAAGCATCGACGAAAGAACGTGCCGGTCGGCGTCCATGAAACAGAAAAGAATATTCCCCATGATGCCGGCCGGCATAAAAAAGAACAGTTTCCCCATGAGTAGGTGCGTCCATCCCGGAATGCTCAGGGATGATGACGTCGCGGCATAGGCGCCGGATTTTTTCTTGTCACGCACAGTGTGCATGCCGGTTCATTTCCCCGAGTTGATGACAGTCAAGAAAGTATCGAGCTCCTTCCCTACCGAGATACTTCTCAAGCATTTTCGGTTCGGTCTTGGTAAGGTCTACCAAGATCAAACCGTCGAGTGTGTTGCCGAATGCGGGATCGACATTAAATTCCGCAATTTGCCCGCCAAGTTTGATATACTGCTTCAAAAGGATCGGGATCCCCTTACGATCGGTTTCGATGGAAGAGATCAAATCGGAGATACCGTCGATATCGTCCTTTATTGACCGCACGACGGCGTCTACATTCCAGCCTTTGATCGGTTTTGAACGGAGCGGCTTTCTGGCCTTTACGAACTCTGCCATGTCAGACCGATACCTGGCCGTTTTCAGGAAGCCGACCATCAGCAGTTTGGACATCGCCTGGTATTCATTCGTGATGCTCACGGGACCGAACAGCGTCTTGTAGTGAGGGTTGTCTACGATAAACCTGCCGATGCCTTTCCAGAGAAGCAAAAGCGGGGCAAAGGACTTCTGATATTCAGGACGGACAAACGAGCGTCCCAATTCCAGCGCAGGCCCCAGACGGTCGAGAAACTCTTTCTTATACCGGAAAAGAGTGCTGGTGTAGATGCCCCGGAGTCCGTGACGTCTCGTCAACTCATCTGTTCTGCCGAGCCGGTAGGCGCCGACTACTTCTTTTTTCACTTTGTTCCAGATGAACAGGTGTATATAGGTGCGATCGAACCGGTCAAGGTCTGCAGCATTCCCCGTCCCCTCTCCCACGGCACGAAAAGTAATCTCGCGCAGCCTTCCGATCTCGAGCAGAACATGCCGTGCCTGATCAGCCGTGGTTTGCAACACGAGGAGATCCCCGTTCTCTACCAGGGTCTGGCTTGGAGGCAGCTGACGAACCTCTTCCGCCAGAATGTCCGCACTCTGTACCGGCATGATCAATTCACCGGCAGTTTGCGTTCTTTTTCGTGTGAGCGTTGTTACGCTTCGGGAAGGCAGAAAGGCGCGGCGATGTTCCAGGATATAGGTGCGCAACCGGAGATACTCCATTATATGCGTATCCTGCTCTAGGCCGTTCAGCTTGTCGAAGGGGATTACGTCACCGACGCGGACGTGAATGTTCTTCCATCCTTTGTTCAGCAGTTCGTTCGGCAGCATGGCGGTCCTCAGGAAGGGATGGACCATGCCGGCTATGTGGAAGGTCGCGCTGTTTGCTCCCTGAAAGAACACCGAGATCACCGGCGCGGAGGTTTTAAGAATGATGCGTGCGATGCTTGGGCTCCATGCAGGGTCGGTGACGGCGCCTTTCTGGATATCGTAATGCGAAACTTCGCCGGCAGGAAAAACGACGAGCATCCCGCCGTTACGGACCCACTTGATGCACTCCCGGATCGGCCTGAAGTTTTCCCTGACGGACGACTCCCGCCTGAAGGGATCAACGGCGATCAGCATATCACGCAGTTCCGGTATGGCGCTGAGCAGATAATTCGCCATGAATTTTACGTCACAGCGCACGGAGCGCAGGATCGATGCCAGGATGATGCCCTCAATGCCGCCAAAGGGATGGTTTGCCACAACGATAGCGGGTCCCGCGGAGATCGTCGTGAGCCGGGCAAGGTCCTGGTCAGCGAGATCATACGTTACGTTGAGTTTTTCCAGTACTTTGTCCGGGAAGGGGCGATTGTCCGACATTTGCACGATGTCGGCGTACGCCCGGTTCAGGCGGGAGAACGCGAGGAAATGTTCAATAGGACCCTTGACCATCGAAAAGAGCTTGTTCTGTAATGGGGCCTTGAAATCAACGTTCAAGGAGAAGATCCTTTTTGCCTCTATCTGTTCCTGCATGCTTTACTCTCCTTTTACTCGCAATGCATCATAACGGCTGCGGGAACCGGAAGCGGTAGACGACAGCGATCTGATAGCCAAATGTCAGAACCTCATGTAAAGCGCCTTCCTAATGATTTGATATTGCCGTTCCAATCGTTTCAATTTCTGAAAAGCGTTATGGCGACCCCTTTATTGTGTTTGATGCATTGCTTTATGGCGTCTACATTCTTTTCACAGTTAAGCAGCGTCTTCCACGAATACAAATGACGCGCTTTGTGAAAGTCGCTGTTCGCGACATAGGGATACTTTTTCAGGCTGATCACGTTGAAAACGTCGTCCCGGTTCGCTATTTCCCAGGCATCGATATATTTCGCATACTTGTCCCTGTTGTTCCAAAGAAAGAGCGTGTCCTTGTTCAAAGGGTCCGGCGTGTGGTGGGGATGGCAGGCTACGATCAACGCATTCTGCCGCTTCGCCTCAAGAAATATTTCTTCATAGTCCATGCAGGCGGGAATGAATTCCTTGATGTCCAGGAGAAGGAAGTGAGCTGATTTGTCCTTGGAAATGTAGTTTTTGCTGATTTCCACGCCTGGAATCACCAGCATGTCGTATTTCCGCAATGCCCGTTCCGCTTCTGCTTTGATGGCGACGATATACTCGTCAAAAGTGTCTCCCTTGACCGACAGGTTGAATTGACGCGCGAACTTGCCCCACGTGTTGTCGCCGTTCACAACATGGTCCGTGATGGCGATTGCATCGAATCCGGCCTGGCCGAAAAGATCTACTGCCTCTCTCATCCCCATCGAACCGTCGGAGAATGTTGTGTGAATATGAAAGTCACACAGCATCATTGATCTTAATCGTACAGTTCTTCTATTACAACAGTATTACGAAAATATTAAGTTTGTGTTACAGCGAGGTCCGAATCAGTTTCGTTCATGCCGCGGTTCCGACGCCTTCGCCGGACCGATCCGGCAGGCGCCGGTCTGCGGGACGGACGCATTCGAGCACGAGCGATCTGACCGCGAAATCAATGTTTTGCGGCATGACGATCTGCTCAGCCGTCATTGAGAGCACCGCTTTGTGCATTCTGCGTTCGAAGGCCTCTCCGCCTTCGATCATATCGTAATCCACGATGATCACCTCAACCGGCTCGGTAGCGTATATATCCGCGACAACACCGCTTTCTATTTTAACGATAATCGTTTTATTCATTGCATTCTCCAAATTATGACGATTGGTATTTGCTGTTCGCTGTTCGATCTTAGCCTCGTTTTGTTACGGCCGAGTTACGGCATGATGAAGTTTCCGTTACATTTCCTGAACGGCCTTGGATCAGAATGCTCAGTTAGGTAGCGGCATGGGTCGGGCTCGGTCGAACGTTTCGAAGCCCACCCGATAGAGTCCGAAACGCGTGTGACAGAAATCTTACGTTTGTTTTACAGTAGGAAATAAGATGGAGACGATCTGGGGGATTTAACGGAACGATATCACTTTCTTGTATAGGCCCGGCCAAGTGAAGCCGCTCGGCCATTGCACTGGTCATACACGAGACTTAAGGTAAGTGTATTGCCGCTGACAGCATAAGTATAATAACCGCTTACGCCCCCGCCAATTGTAGCGCTGTTTATGCATGCTTTGAGACCACCGGAGTCGGTAAATATTACCAAATTGCCGCTCATTATGTAGTTTCCCCTGTTGTCTGGACTACTATCATGATTGAAATCCACTGAATAGGCGACTGAATCAAAAGTCAGCGTGTATTTCCCGGCTACCCACGTGCCAACGAGTGGATTGTTCACTCCCGTCTGTTCTCTTACGTTCCCCTCTCCTACGTTCCCCTCTCCGTATATATTTTGCAAACCTGCACCAGAAGTGCTGCTCCCTCTCCCATCGTTACCACATGAAAGCATGGAAAGCATAATCAAGGAAAATAATGTCATCATTACTGCATTTCTTGCTTCCGGTCTCATATTTTCGCCTCCTGATAGCGCACTTCAACAACATCAGTCATGGAGATGCTCTGTTCTTTTCACGGGCTCCATTTTTGAGACGCGCTCCGCTTGTCCACAATCACACCCTTTCAACATGCACGCTGCGCCGAAGCGGACACCGACTGTGGCGCTCCGTCGTGCAATATTCACGCACCTGGAACTGGCTCGGTTGGTACAGTTTTGCGCCGACATCACAGACGACCTTGGAGGCAAGTATCAGCGAGGGGCAGACCGCTCTGTCCTTGCCCCTGCGTTCCCGGGTATCTGTCGAAAGCAGTTCCATGTCGCGTGACCCTTTCCTCGATCGCGGTGGAAAACGGCCGGGGCAGGCCTTTGATTCATGCAATCAGGGACCTGATTAACGAGTCCCTCAACGGCGTCCGTTTCCAGCAAGGACCGTGAAGTTTAACTTTTCAAGAAAAAAAGATCCGAGAGGTGCTGCTGAGTCTACCTTAACAGAGGAACGTTACAGGATGGTTACGGATCTGTGAAATTTTGATGACGAATCGACGCCCGAAATGTCACTTTGGCACTATCAGCATTTTGGCATTATTGAATTGAGATTGCATAACTCTCGGGCCGCGTCAGAATCCGCCCCGGCTTCGCGCCAGTGATGAACATCCGGGACTTCGGATGTAATCGGCGAACAGCCTATGGCAGTTGCCAGCGCTTTATTGACTGCTCGAACCGCGAGAGTTTCCGATGATTCGGCGGAATTCTGCCGTTGAAGAAGTCGCAGGCCTGATAGTAGCGTATATCTTCGTACCACAGACGGAGCGATTCCCGGTCGCGCGCGAGTTTCAAAAGGAACTGCCCGGGCCTCGCGAGGAGATCCTCGATAGGACCGAAGAGTTCGGAAGGATCGCGAAAGCACTCCCAGTCGCACTTCCTGCACGCCTGAACGTTCCCTTTCCGCGTGTCAAGGTCCCAGAACTTTCCAAGATTTTCCTCCCCGCGATACCCGCACGGAAAGGTGTCTCCGCTTCTCGCTTCGACGAAAAAGAACTCTCGACCGCCCCGGCACGGGTAGGTAGCACAGGCGCTGCCGCTATACTGTCTCATGAGCGCGAACAAGGCGCTACGAGGAGTGAATATCCTGAGGCGTGAACGGAACGCCGGGATCGAGTCGAAGAGCGCCTGGAAGACGGCGCGTTTCTCAGCATCTGAAAAACTGACCACGTTGGCCTTTGACGTCGCCTTGTACACGGCTCTTTCTGGATCGGGGTTACTCTCCGAGCCCATGGGGTAACAGGCGTTCACGGTCGTGAAACCCAGGTTTTCGACATACCGATAGAACGTGGAAAACGACAAGCGAAAGTATAAATACAGAGCTTCGGCGTCAGTGAATCTTCCTCCGGAGAAGCCGCAGATGTTCCGGTTGATGCCGAGGTTTGCGGAAGGATAGATGCCGTGTTCGTGGAAGATCGGAAGCGCGGTCTCAATGCCCTTGATCACGCCGGGAAGGCCGCGCATCTGTTCGTGGACTTCAGTGACTGCCGAATCGATGCTGATCCAGAAAGTATAGAGCTTCGTGCGAGCCAGCCGTTCGGCAACCTCGGCCACGCGTTGTTCAAAATCCGGGCCATCGCTATTCATGAACAGAAAGCCGTTCGTGCCCGTTCGTACGCAGGGGATGCCGGCGACCGTCGCGTGATCAATCAAGGCTGCAATTTCGTCGAGATAGAGGAGGGGCTCGCCGCCGGTGAATGATAAGGCCCTCACGCCCCGCAGGGCCGCGGCATCAATGATCCGTTTTGCGGCGTCGAAGCCGAGGGTTGAGCGCGGAAACGTTTCCGTCCGGCGCATGCCGCACTGGGGGCAACGCGCATTACACCCGTCTGTGTACTGGATCACGAGCTGGCCGGGAATCGCGCGGGACAGGATCGATTTCAGCAGGTGAGGATGGACCCTGCGTGCAGTCTTACGGATGGAGGATTGTACTGTACACCTCCTCGGGTCGCGGCGCACGGGACTCGATAAACCGGCGTGCCTCATCACCCATACTCCGGACACGCTCACGGTCCATGAGGCAACCGGCCATGGCCCGGCTGAGCGCTGTCCGGTCGTTCGCCTTCACGACAAATCCCGTCCGTCCGGGTGACATGAGTTCTTTCGGCCCTCCTTCGTCGGAGACAATGACCGGAATGCCCGACGCCTGGGCCTCGAGCACGACGTTGCCGAAGGTGTCTGTCGAACTCGGGAATACGAAGACATCCGATGAAGCATAGGCTGACGCGAGTTGTTCCCCGTGCAGAAATCCGGTAAAGAGCACAGGCGTGCCGCGAAGCCGCATTTCCAACTCGGAGCGGAACGGCCCGTCGCCGACAATTACGAGTCCCGCGGTAAAGCCGGATCCCACCACTTCACGGAAGGAATCGGCAAGGAGCGACAGGTTTTTTTCTTTCGAAACCCTGCCCACATACAGAAAGATCATGCAACGGTCAGAAAAAGCCTCTTGCCAGAGTCCTGGCTTACGCTTCAGCGGTGAAAAGGCTTCAGTGTCCACCCACCGTGGCAGTGGCCGCACCTTTGCAGGTACGAGACCACGCTCCACCAACTGGCTCTGCGTGCTGCGGGACGGAACAAGCACCTCGTCCATCTGGTTGTAAAACCACACGATGAAGTTCCACGCCGTGTCCTCCAGGAAACTGTCATTGGTCAGGCGCCTGACGTATTGCGGGATATCCGTGTGATAGGTGGCTGCCACGGGAATGTCCAGGAGCTTGGCGATGCCCAGGCCCAGAAGCCCCATGGTCCCGGGTGTGCTTACGTGGATCTTCGTAAAGCCCTGCTGTTCCACGTAATGGAGCACGTCGAGGATGGGCGGAAACCGCAGTTGCAGGTCAGGATACTCGGGCAATGCGACGTTTCCGACGGAACGAAAGGTGCGCACGCCGCGCGTCTCGGGCACGTCGCTGTCGCCAGTCATGATTACCGTGAGGTCCACGCCCCGGACTTGGGCCGTCTTTACGAGACGTTTGATAGTCATGGCCACGCCGTTGATCTCGTGCAGCGTATCCGTGAAAAGCGCCGTCCGCTCCGGCCCGGCGTCCCCGGCAATGCCGAAGGAGCGCTGCAGCTGCCGCAGGAGCGGCTTGCTCCGATGCTGGTGAAAGAAGGCGACATAGTACGGTGAGGCGAGCGCATGGATCACACCGAGGGTCCCCAGGGACTGGAGAAGCGGTACAATGCCCTCGCTGACCTGGGTCTGAAAGAGCCGCGTGGTGTAGTGGTAGATCATCCGGTTCGCGAGACTGCTCGTGATTGCGAAGATTTTCCTGTTTCTGTCCTCGGTGGGCATGCTCGCGAGCAGCGTTTTGTCCATGATCAGCCTGCGCGCCTCGCGGTCCAGGATCTGCTCGAAGGTACGGTCATCATAGCCGCCCACAAGATCGGGCATGTTCTTTCGCACGAAAAACTCGACCTTCTGCAGCAGAGTCAGCTTCCTGTTGGCATGGAAGCAGCTGTTCAGGAGCAGGCTCACGAAGGGCATGGTCTTCACCCTGCCTGTCTGGACTTTCTCCCTGTAAAACTGGTAGGCGATCCCGTAGATCGTATGGGCGAGCGTCAGGGCGTCTCCGTCGTCGCCGTCAGCCCGTGATCGCCCCTCGCGCACCTCCCGGAGAAAAGCGGCGATCGTTTCCGCCTTCCGCGTGCTCGTGTGAGCCCGGGCCACGAAAAACCCGCTATGGTCGTCGGAACCGCCGACGACAACCTTGTTCCATCGGGTGGACCATTCCCGCGCATCTCCGTGTTTCTCCCGAAGACGATTGTACGACTCGGGGGAGAGTGACGCCACAAGCTCGTGCGTGAACATATTGAAATGGTTGGCCCGGGCGCCGTTCTTGGTCTCCACGACATCGAAGAGGAGCAGCATCTTTTCGATGACTTCAACCGACAGCCGGTTGTCCATGTCGTACAGAGGATGGGCGATGAAGTGCACAATGTTGTGCCTTCGAAGGTATCCGACGAGTTCGTAGACGTTCTGCCGGAGGTGCATGAGGTCCGTATAAACAGACTCGATGATGTCCAGGGCTACGACATGCACCTTGCTGCCGGTCTCGGGAAAGTAAGACGTCACTTCCACGCTCAAAAAGACGCCCGGGAGGTGGCCGATCTCGAGGCAACCGTTGATGGTATTGTGGTCCGTGATCGTGACAAAGTCCATACCCTTCATCTTTGCGGCTGCGTGGATGTGGCCGGGCGCTGTGTAGCTTTCCGGACAATTGATCCGCCGCATGGCCCAGATAGAGGGCTTATTGGAGTGTCGGGAATGCACATGCAGGTCGGCGCGGGTGCGGTTCATCATCAAAGTTTACTCTAACACGAAAATGTTACAGTACCATGACCGTTGCATGAAAATTTTGTTACACGAAAAACATCGCGACGAAACCGACCGAATTGCTTTTCAGTTTTTATCAATTGGGCCGATTCTTCTCTGCAACGACTCAGCGGCTTCGACGCAGGCGCGGTCGCCGGAGCTTGAATAGGCCTCATGATGACTGTCTGTGCTGAGGCTCTTCTCTTCGGCCCGCCTCGTCGAATCAGCGAAAAGCCGGACAATCAGGTACGCGGCAAAAAAAGTCGCCATGAGCGGGGACAACCACGTTAGTTCCGGGTGCGGCGCCAGCAGGCGTTCGAACAGGCGTTTCGCCTGTCCTTAGTTCACTTCCGTTGTTCACTCTTCTGCACTTTCTTTTTCACTTCCAGTTCTTGTTTGTTCAGGTTGGTTATTTCGGTTTTTGTTTCCATCTCGAGGAGATACAGAATCTCACCGATGCGGTTCTGCAGACGGGTGACGGCCTTTTGAATTTCCAGCTCTTTCTCTTTTTCGCTCATCCCCATATATCTCCGTGTGCTTGGGCTTTCCGAAATTTTCCCCTCACTTCTCTTGTTGTCCCTGTTCTCATATCCTTCCACAGCCCATCACCTCCAGGCCAAGTCAAAAAGGGTTAAAAAATTATAAAGATGTCTATTGTATTTGAGTTTATAATACTGTCTCGCCTACCCTGACCTTCTTACGCTATTGCCACACCATCGTGACCAAGGACAGCATTCCCGTTATCACAGTAGCAAAAAGAAGAATCTCTCTCCGTTTTTCCGCCTGGTACAAATTAGTTCCAGGCATTGCGAATCTTGCGTTTCTACGCCTTGCGGCAGTCCACAGCGTCTTTCCGTTGCGCTCGTCCGGACTATGTCCTTCCATAATCATCCTCTTCCCGGACAATGTCGTCCTCCTCAAGGTACTCGCCGCTCTGGACCTCGATAAGCTGCACCTGCACCTTGCCTGGATTCTCGATCCGGTGAAGGGTCGATTTGGGGATCCAGACCGATTCGTTCTCATGCACGAATACGGTGCGGTCGCCGATGGTGACCTTCGCCGTCCCGCTCACGACGATCCAGTGCTCAGCGCGGTGGTAGTGCTTCTGGAGGCTCAGCTTTGCTCCCGGCCGGACCACGATCCGCTTCACCTTGAACCGCATGCCCGTATCCAGCACGGAAAAGGAACCCCAAGGCCGCGTTACCGGTTCAGGTGTCGCGCACAACGGCCCTGTTGGAGGTTGCCCAGGAACCGGGACCTCTACAAGGTCTCTGGAAACGTCCCGGACAGAGCCTTTATGCGACCCGACATGCTCCGGTGGGGCGCCGGCAAGCCGCTTCAACTGATGGAGCAGAACGACCACGCCGTTCGGCCTCGCCTGTCTGTTCCGTCCATTTCGCCCTTTCTGCAGTATGCTCTGCATGCCCGTTCCTCCTGAACTGCCGATTGCGGCAGCGGGCCGTGCCTGATTAGGGCCGGAGTGCGCTGAGTTGCAAGCCCACGACGCCGCACAGGATAAGAAAAATAAAGAAGAGGCTAAGCATCCGCATAGGTTCATGGCCGAGCACCATGCTGATCACCGTGCTCCCGGCGATGGCAATGCCCATCCAGACGCTGTACGTGATCCCCATCGGCAGGGTGCGCAGCGAGAGGGAAAGGAAATAGGCCGCGCCGAGCCCCGTGACGGCGTAGGAAACGCTCGGTACGAGGCGGGTAAACCCGTTCGTGAATTTCAGGCTGAAGATCCAGCCGATCTCCAGAGCCCCTGCAATCAGAAGATAAATCCAGTGCACGCAGGATCCTCTTATCGCGCACCTGCGCCAAGAGCCGCGTCGGAACGCGCCCGGCGCAGTTTCGCACGGGAGCCCATCTCGCTCGCATAGACCCGCTTGACGCCGTCTCCGAGGGCCCGCTCGATGTCACGGATGTTCTGCACCAGCCGGTGCATGCCGATGACTTCAACCGAGGCCGCCTGGTCCGTGCCCCACAGTGACCGATCCAGGGTAACATGACGTTCTATAAAGGACGCTCCGAGGGTTACCGCTGCCCAGGTGGGTGCCAGGCCCGTCTCGTGGCCCGAGTATCCAATGGGAACTCTGGGATGCTGCTCCCGCAGCCGGGTAATCATCCGGAGGTTCAGTTCCGCTACACTACAGGGATAAGCCGAGGTCGAATGGGCGATCAGCAGGTTGTCCGTACCGATTGCGCCCACGGCCTCATCGATTTCCTCCTTGGTGGACATGCCCGTGGACAGGATGAGGGGCTTGCCCGTAGCCTTCATGGTTCGCAGAAGCCCATGGTCGGTGAGCGAGGCCGAGGGAGCCTTGTATAGCGGCGGATCGAACCGCTCGATAAGGGCCACGGACTCCTCGTCCCAGCACGAAGCAAACCAGTCGATTCCTTTGGCCTTGCAGTAGTAGTCGATCTCGGCGTACTGCTCGGCGGTGAACTCCACCTTGTGCCGGTATTCGAGATAGGTCATCCTGCCCCAGGGCGTATCGCGTTCGATATTCCGCTGGTCCTGGGGCACGCACCGCTCGGGGGTGCGCTTCTGAAACTTTACGGCGTTGCATCCTGCGAAGACCGCGCCGTCGATCAGCTTTTTCGCCATTTCCAGCGACCCGTTGTGATTGATCCCGATCTCGGCGATGACGTAAACCGGCTCGCCGTCGCCGATCAAGCGGTCACGCACCTTCAATTTTCGTTTTCCATACATCACTGCACCTCCCCTATTTTTGAGCTTATAATAAACTCCGCAAAGTCCCGGAAGGCGCCGTGACCTCCGCGGTTTTCGCAGATGTAGTCTGCCGCGCTCTTAACCGAGGCAATGGCGTCTGCCGGACACGCCGCTAGTCCGACGGCCTGCATGACCGCCAGATCGTTCGTGTCATCACCGATGAAAGCGATCTCCTCCGGACCGAGCCCTCGCCGCTTCGCGATCTCGTCCAGCACGGCAACTTTGTCCCTGATGCTCAGATGCACTTCCGTGATCCCGAGCTTCTCGGCACGCTTGATCACGGCGCCGGAATTCTCGCCGCTCACGATTCCGGTCTCGACGTCGGCGCGCTCCCGGAGTCGTTCCACGCCCATGCCGTCGCGAATGGAGAACCGCTTGAGCAGCTCCCCGCTCTCCGCATAGTACACGCCCGTGTCGGTCCAGACGCCGTCGATGTCGGTGAGCACAAGCCTGATCCGTCCCGCCTTTTGTTTGATGGAGTCATTCATATCGCCGTCCATCCGCCGTCGATCACAAGGTTTGCGCCGGTCATGTAGCATGCAGCGTCGGCCGCAAGAAACACCACGGCGGCCCGGTAATCCGATGGGTGCGCCATCCGGCCGAGCAGCGTCCTGCGGGCATAGTTCTCGATGAACGCGGGGTCCTGGCCGTTCTCCACGCCGCCGAAGGACAGGGCGTTTACGCGCACGCCCGCCGCGCCCCAGTAAGAGGCCAGGAACTTCGTCAGGGCGATCACCGCGCCCTTGCTCGCGGGGTACGCCGGCGACTTGAAGAAGACCTGCTCGCCCGAGCGGTCGCGGTAGATACTCTGGTCCGGCGCAACGATGCCATAGGTTGAGGCAATGTTGATGATGCTGCCGGCGCCCTGCCTGGCCATCTGACTGCCGATCACCTGGGAGCAAAGGAAGACGCCCGTGACGTTCACGTCCATGATGCGCTTCCACTGCTTAAGGGGATATCGTTCGAAACACGACTCGTCGCGGGCAAGCGCCGGCGTCTCGAACTTATCGTCCACAGCGGCGTTGTTCACCAGTATGTCCACCCGGCCGAAGCGCTGCAGGCTGTCGTCCAGGAGTTCCCTGACCGAGGATCTGTCCGTCACATCGAGCCGCACACCCATGGACTCCGTGGGGAGGGACCGGGCCAGCTCTCGGCAGTCGGACTCGTCGAGGTCGGCGGCCGCCACATGTGCTCCGGCATCAGCAAGCGCCTTGCAGTGTTCCCGGCCGAGAAGCCCAAGCGCCCCTGTCACAACAGCGACTTTGTCCTTCAGGGAAAAGATGTTCACAACACCCTCCTTACCGCCTCGGTTTCATGTGGAAATCACCGGTCCTGCGAAACACGGGCTCCACGGGCCCGCCCCGGATATATCCCAGGACATTCTGCTGTTCTACCGCCTGTTTCAGGATCGGGAGCACATCTTCATAGGCGGCCAGGGTGTACTCGATGTCATTGTCGGTATGCGAAAGGCTCATATTGTGGAAGCCGGACCAAAGTATTCCGCGCTTGATTAGCTCCTGCTGGACCAGCGATTTCATCTCCAGCGGGTTTCCCGCAGAGGCGTCGAAAGTAACGATCGTCCGGCAGTCAAAGCCCGTGCAGCTTGTGTAGGGCATGTTCAACCCGGTGGCAATCTGGTTGTACTCAGTCCTGAGCTTCTTCCCCTTCTCTGCAAGAACGGCAGGGACGTTCCTCGTCCTTATCACCTCGATCGTGGCTTTGGCGGCCGCAAGCGAGAGCGCCTCTCCGCCGAAGGTAGTGAAGAAAAAGACGTCTTCTTCAAGGAGTTCCATGACGTCCCGCCGGCCCGTGAGCACCGAGAGCGGCATGCCGTTCGCGATTGCCTTCGAGTAGCAGGCGAGGTCGGGCACGACGCCGAAATACTCCTGTGCGCCGCCCACGGCCAGCCGGAAGCCGGTCCACATCTCATCGAAGATGAGCAAACTGCCGTTCCGGCGGCACCGATCCAGAAGTTGACCGAGGAAGCCGTCGCGGGGCGGCTCAATGACCGCCGGCTCGAGGATCACGCAAGCCACGTCGCTGTCGAGGGCCTCATCAACGGACTCGATGTCGTTATACCGGAAGGTGTAGGTGAGATCGCGCACGGCCTGGGGCACACCCTTGTGACGGGTGGTAATGCCGACATACCAGTCGTGCCAGCCGTGGTACCCGCAGCACAACACCTTGTCCCTGCCCGTGAAAGCCCGGGCAAGCCGCACCGCAGCGCTCGTCACGTCGGCGCCGGTCTTGCTGAACCGGACGCGCTCTGCATTCGGGATGACCGTCCGGACCTGTTCCGCAACCTCCACTTCCAGAGGGTGCATAAGGGAGAAGGTGATGCCGTTCATGAGCTGGCTCCGGATGGCCTTGTCGACGGCATCGAAACAATATCCGAGCGAGAGCGGACCTACCGCCATGGTGTAATCGATATACTCGTTGCCGTCAACGTCCCAGACGCGGCTGCCCTTGCCGCTCATAAGGTACTTGGGCGCAACGCCGCGCACGTGCTGGGTAGGCCCTTTTGCGAGCGTCTGGGTCACGCACGGGATCAGGTCGAGGGCCCGAAGATACAAGCGGTCGGACTCGGTGATTTCGGGATAATGCTCATTGAACCGGACGATATTCGGCATAGTGTTCCCATTCCTCCAGGATTTTCGTTTTGATCTGCGCTCCGCTCAAGCCTTCGTGCTCGATCACATCGGGCAGCGGTCCGGGCCGGAACCACTTTCGGTCGAACCCGATGGGGAGGAAGCGGGCCGGCAGGCGATGCGCAATCAGCAGCTCCGACACGATCGAGAAGAGCCCGCCGATGAGAAAATGATCTTCCAGAGTCACGAGCAGGGAAGTGTCGGTGGCGGCTTGCAGAATGGCGTCCTTATCCACGGGATTCAGCATGCGAAGGTTGATCAGGCCCACTGACAGCCCGGCAGTCTCGAGCAGGGATTGTGCTTCGCACGCCTCGGTAAAAAGAGTGCCATAGGTAACGATCGTGACATCTGCGCCCCGGGACAGTATTTCGGCCTTGCCGATCGCAAACGACCGGTCGTGACGGATGACGGATGGCCGGTCATTAAAACGTAAGTAGACCGGCGCCGGGTTTGCCAGGACGTGGGGGAGCCCGATCAAAAGGTCCTGCTCATCCGCGGGGCAGAAGACGTGCATGCCGGGAATGCCGCGCATCAGCGCCACGTCCTCGATCGCCTGATGCGTCGGCCCGTTCGCCGTGGAGAGGAGGCCCGGCACTCCGCCGATGAGTTTGACCGGCAGTCCGGAGATGCCCACATCGGTCCGGATGAACTCGAAGGCCCGCATGGTCAGAAACGCGGCGAGGGCGTGTACGACGGGGATCCGTCCCCTCAGGGCCATCCCCGCCGCCATGCCGACGAGCGCCTGCTCGGCAATGCCCACGTCGATAAAACGATCGCCCAGACAGGCGACAAGGCCCCGGATGGAAGCGCGGTTTTCAGCGGTCATGACGATGAACCGGTCATCCATCAGAACGGTCTCCCGAAGGAGATTTTCATACGTCGTGGTCTGCACGGTTTGCTCCCTCCTGCTGTTCGTCCAGCTCGCGCATCAGCCTTTCCAATTCCTCATCATCGATGGCGCAGAACCAGCGGTCCACCCGGTGCTCGATGCTTGTCAGTCCTTTCCCCCGGACCGTGTTGGCCAACACCACCGTGGGCTTGCCAAGCGCCGCCGGAAACCCGGTGAACGCCTCTGCCATGGCCCTGAAGTCGTGTCCGTCCACCGTGCACACCGAGAGGCCAAAGGTTTTCAATTTCGCAGCGAGCGGTTCGAGGGGGATGAGTTCCTCGGTCCCGCGGTTCGCCTGGAAGCGGTTCCGGTCGATGATAATGATGAGGTTGTCCAGCCGATAGGCAGCCGAGATCAGAAACGCCTCCCACATCGATCCCTCGTTCAGTTCACCGTCTCCGCTGAGCACCACGACCCGGTTCCGCTGCCCTGTCCGCTTGCAGTCCATGGCCACGCCCGCGCCGACGGACAAGAGATGGCCGAGGGAGCCGGCATGGAACTCAACCCCCGGCAGGGCGCGGTTCGGATGCCAGTAGACATCATCCTGGATCTGCAGATGATTCATGAGCCGCACCGGTTCGAAGAAGCCGGCCTCGCCAAGCGTGGCATAGAGTGCAGGCACCGCGTGGCCCTTAGAAAGAAAAAAGTAATCACGGTTGGTGTCGTTCGGACGGTTCGGATAGACCCTGAGGAAGGATGTGTAGAGGTACACAAGGATATCGGCGCAGGAAAAGGCGGAACCTACAAAACACCCGCCGCGGCGGGCCATGCGCAGGACCTGTCGCCGCACCTCAAGGGCAGCATCCCGCAGCGTCTCGATATCAGCCTCCGTCCAGGCAATGGTTTTCATCATGATCTTTCCTCCGTTTAACCCACGTTCAGGGTCTTCAGTTCGTGACGATGATGATTGTACCAGGCGACACCGACGTAGCGCTCATTCAGCTTCCGCAGATCCGGCCTCCCGTCGAGGAGCCGCGTAATCTCGTCGACGCCGAAGTCCGGGGTGGTCGTGGACAGCTCGCCGTAAACCGCTTTGATCAATTCGTAATCCTCGGGATAATCAAGAGTCCAGCGGTGGGTCAGGGAGCAGTCGCGACCCGTTTCCCAGGCTATGTTGCGGACCCTGAACCGCTCGGGCCGATCCCAGATAAAGGGCGTGGTATGCTCCCGCTCGAAATCCCGCTTGGCCTCGAGCCATGCTGCCGTAAGAGCTTCCATGGAAACGACTTCTACATCATTCCCGTCGGGATAGGTGGCGGGATGAAGATTACTCACATAATCCACCTCTTCACTATGGGTCAGGTACTCTTCCAGGACCCGATCTATGACACGGTGGTCGATGAGAGGACAATCCGAAGGGATCTTGACCACTGCATCCGCGCGAAACGAAAGCGCAGCGCGGTAATGGCGGTCCAAAAGGTCCGTGGGGTGGCCGCGGTAGCACGAAATGTCCGACAGCATACAGAGGTATTCGATGATGTCGTCTTTGGGAAGGTCGGTGGTGGCCACGACCACTGTGCCTGCATGCCACGCCCGTTTCACCCGCTCTACCATGCGCACAAATGCGGGGGTCCCGCCCAACGGGCGGAGCACTTTGCCCGGGAATCGGGTGGATCCCGTCCGGGTCTGGATTACCGTCACTATACGAGGTGCGCGGTTGATGACGTTCTCCCTTCGGAACTTACGCTGCTGCCGTCCAGGTGCGTGCGGCAGACCTCGGCAATATTTTTCGCCGATGTACCGCTGTTCTGGATCGGCAGGAGCCGTTTCAACAGTTCCAGGTCAAAATGAGAATGTACTTCTTTGCCTAAGGCAAGGCCGATGAAGGCCAGGGACGAATACTGGGTAACGAGCACGTCGCAGTTCGCCACCATGTGGTGCGCGTTGCCGTCACTGAACACCAAAGCGTCTGGAATGACGCGTTTAATCTCCGCTGTGGAACGTTCAATGTTCTCGTTGGGGTGGAGCTTGCAGAGCACCGGACGCTTACCGGCAATGGCACGCGCACGGTGCAGGAATTTTTTTCGATTGTCGAACTTGAAGGTTTCACGGGTATCGGACGTGGCCACGAGGACATACTTGCGGTGGGGAAAATCGTTCGAGCGATACTGATCGACGTTATCGAAGTTCGGGATTCCCGTCACCACGATCTTTTCGGGCTTGATGCCCTTCCGAATGAAGTGCTCCCGGTAGCCTTCGGATGCGACACAGAACTTCTGATAAGCGTGGGAGAGGCCCGTTGTCGCAGTGCTCGCGAGATAGCGTGGCAGACGGAAGGTCCGAACGAGACGGTACATCAGGTTTTCAGGATCCGTCATGCCTTCCTGGACAAGAATGATCGGTTTGTTCCGGATGTTTTTCTGGACGATGAGGTCCTGGCACGTGACCACTAGATCGTAGTGACCGGCGGTCCCCCGATAGTCGACCTTCGCGCCGTGTTGGGACAGGTAGTCATCGGTCTCTTGTCTGAAGCGGCCGCCCATGACGGTGAAATCGAGCATACCGTGCTCGACCATGAACCTGATGATGCCGTCGCCGTAGAACGGGGTGAACTGGCAGTCGCAATCCGGCAGGTTTGCCGCGATACGATGCATCATCGTGGTCTGGTTCAGGGAGCCGCAGATGAAGAGAACCTTCTTCATTGGCCAAAGAATATCCGGCGGCTGTTACATTATCATTACAGTGCAGTTAAAAGATTGTTACAATGTGCACGCATACCTCTTCTGCTTTTCCCGATCTTTCTAAAGAAATGCAACATGATATCCTGCACTTACCGCGTGAAAGGATACGCGACAAAGCGAGTGGCCGCTCTCCACTTTTTCGGTTTTAGATATCCGGTAGATGAGGCTGATGAGGCCGCAAGGCATGCGAACAGCGGCACAATGGAGAACTTAGCATCAGACAGAAACATATCTTTACGAATAAAGATATGTTCAGAAAATCACTGCACATCACCTGGCCCACGATACCGATTGATGATGATTGAAATGTAATAGAAACTTCATTATTCCGTAATCGCCACGTAACAATCTACCCGTATTCTTAATTTCGGAAGCATGCAAGATCAAATCAAGAAACACACTCACCCGCTTTGCGGCCGGATGCGATTGTAAGGAGAGACAGGGATTCGTAAGTTATCAACTCGTCACAATGCTGTGACGACGACACAAGTGGAGAACGAACGGCGCGCGGAGCAAAAATCGGACAAGCGGAATGCTCCGTAGGTTTATAGGGAAGATCGCACATTGTACTTTGTACTTTCCGACTGAATAAAGAAAGCAATTAATAATATTTACCACTTTACCCAAAAATCTTTGCGCTTAAAAAATTGCGTGAAAAGCACATTGACCGACAAGACAATATTTGAAATGCAAGCCGAAATCTGTAAAACCCTCACCAGCCCGAAGAGAATCGAAATCTTAAGTACCCTTCAAAACGATGAGAAGACGGTCACTGAGCTGGTAACCGCGCTTGGAGCATCAAAAGCTAATGTGTCCCAGCACCTTGCGATAATGCGACATCGAGGCATCCTGGCCACAAGACGGGATGGCATAAACATCTATTACCGAGTAATCAATCCGAAGATCATCAACGCATCCACCTTGATGCAGGAAGTTCTCTTTGAACAGCATACTACAAAGAACAAGATTGTAGGGGTGCATAAGAAATCATGTCCACGAAAATCATAAAAAAATCGGCGTCAAATTTATGTAATAAAGAGTTCACTTCTCCGTGTCCAGGCGTCTTTATGATAAAAAAGCATGATTCAACTTAAACACGAAAGAGTTGCAGAGAGCCTTCTCTTTGACGATATTCCCCGCTCGAGAAAACGATATAGCCTGAAGCAACAATTCATAAAATTGTAACTTCTTTTTCATAGAGCTGTAACAATAAGCGGCTAATGTTATAGCAATTTAAATGCTCCAGAAAAAAATCATCTGAGCACGCTACGCTGAGTTATCAGTATTCTTGTTAGTTCCCGTAATAAATTATTTTGCGTCTTTATCAGGTTTGCTGCGCTAAGAGCCGCCGTGCTTTATTTTGCTGATCAGGTATTTTTCTCGTCTGAATTACCTCGAGCATGGCCGAGAGGGCTCTGTGCATCGCCTCGAGTCTTATCACGCTGACTGAAGGACTCCAAATTTGTAAACCTGAATGAGCAATTTAAACTGCTGGACAGTATCATGAAAGGAGGTGAAATGATTCATCAGGCAATACCAAGCGTGAGGGTGTCACAAACAGTAGCATGACTTTTAAACAAAAAGGAGAAGATATGAATGCGATAATGAAAAAAGCATTGACCAGCTTAGTGTTTGTGCTGGCCTTTGCCGTGTTCAGCGTAACGGCTTTCGCCGGCATTCTGAAACGCCCTTATCTGATCTACCCGGGGCAGAATACTACAATGGAGGTGCTCTGGCAGGACGACACTGCGGGCGAGACGAACACCCTCAGCTGGGGCACGGACACGACCTACAGCATGGGAAGTGTAACAGCACCCGAGTTCGGAGACAGGCAGCACAAGTACATAATCACCGGACTGACGCCGAATGCGAAGTACTACTACCAGGTGGCTGACCAGACCAGCGGCACAGTCTATGGCACCGGATCCTTCATCACCGCGCCCGACGAGAACGTGACTTCGATACGATTCCTTGCCATGGGGGACTCCAGGAGCCAACCGTTTGCGCTGGATAACCTTATGCAGGCGATGCGCACCTTTTATTTACAGCCTGGTAACGAGGATTATCAGCGTCTCATCATTCACAACGGGGACTGGGTAAGCACCGACGGCGAAAGCTATTGGACCTCCCAGTGGTTCGACCCGACTAAGACGGACATTGTCGCATTCACGGCCAATACGCCTATCAACGGGTGCAAGGGCAACCATGATAATGCGAATGTTAAAGACCCCAACGGCAATTCCTTGGGCGGGTTCAGCACGACCTTCCCGAAGTACTTCCCCTTTCCGTACCCGAATGCGACTCCTAATCCTTACAATCCTGCGCAATTCAATAACCTGTACTGGTCGTTCGATTATGGACCGGTCCACTTCACCATCGTTGACGAGTACTCAAGTTTTGCTCCCGGCTCAGCCCAGTACAATTGGCTTGTCAACGACCTAGCCACGACCGCCAAACCTTGGAAGATACTCCTGTACCACGAACCGTCGTATTCCGCCGGCAAAGACGGCGACAACATCGCTGTGAGGGCGCTCGAGCCTCTCGTCACCCAGTATAACGTGGACCTGATCTATGCCGGCCACAGCCACAATTATGCCCGCACCGGAGCCTATACTCTCGCCCAGGCAAACGGCGACCAGATCGCCCTGAATGTCCCGCACATCACCAGCGGCGGCGGTGGCGCACCGGTTTATCAGCCCGATATGACCAATACGGGCAACTTTCCGCACGTAATCACGGCCTGGCCGGCTTTCGAATTCATGACCTTCGACATAGAGGGGAAAACCCTCACCATGACCGCCTACCAGGTTAACAACGTGAGCACGTCCGCGATTCAGCCGTCGTCGGCGCTGACCCTTTCACCGATCGAGACGATTGTCCTCAATCACTTCACCGACGTCTCATCGCAGATCAGCACGCAGAGAAGCGCCTTCGTTTACGACAAAAAGTCCGACCTCTATACCGGCAGACTGATCATCACCAATAACGGCCCCGCCCTCGCTGGCACGATCGACGTTGTCCTGGACGGCATTCTCAACCTTCAGGGAATTGGCAACGCAGATAACGAATACAGCACGACCACCCCGAAACTTACTTCAAAGATCGCCCAGAACACCGGCCTCATGACGGACGGTACACTGGTCAATGCAACCGGCTCGAACAATGGCGAACCAATGATAAGGGCTACGACCAACGGTCTTGCAACCGGCGCTGAGATCGTCATTCCGCTGCAGTTCAGCATGGATCCGACTACTGAAAGCATCAATCCGAATGATGTCAGCCTTAAATTTAACCCTGTGATATTACAGGAATAGAAAAAAAATTGCATTACTTATGTTTGCAGACCGGGGGCCTTCAGGCCCCCGTTTTTCATTTCAGCGGCGGTTTCTGTTGACCCATTGTAACAAAAATATAACATTCATGTAATATTAGCGTAACAAATAATGAAGTATTATGTAGTGCAAAAAATGGCGGAGACTATAACTATAAATGATAACCAAAACGGATAGGTTGCCACTCAAGCTTGTCCCCATCCGGCCTACTAAGCTCATTCCATTACTTGTTCTGACGCTCTTTGGGAGTCTGTTCCTGCTGCCACTCGCCGGATTTACGGCCCAGGATAGTCCGGCAGTGAACGAGCTGAAGCAGAAGGCCCAGCATGCCTATATCAGCGGCTGCTACACCGAGGCAGTAGCTATCGACCTGGAAATCGCCGAGAAGCATCCTCAAAGTGAGGCGGCCCGCTACGCAGTACAGATGCTGGGGACCTTGTATGAAGATAACCTTATAGATATAAAGAAGGCGATCAAATGGGACCGGAAATTTCTGGAGAAATATGCCGCCCCCCGGCAGGTTTCCTTTTACAAGAAGAAGCTGGCCGCTCTCGAAAAACTGATTAAACAGGAGGAGGCATTCAAGATCTATCAAAAGATTCGGTTCGCCAATGAGGGCGATGAAATCATGGTGAAGAAGTTCAAGGCGTTGCTGGAGGACCACCCCGATTTTCTTTTAAAGGACAAAGTCCAGAGGGAATTGGGATACGCCTATGCCCGCATGGACAAACGCAGGCAAAGCTATCTCGCCTTTGAGGCCCTTTCCGGGAATGGTGGAAAGAAACTCTCCTCAAGCGACCGGGTGGCCTACGAAACGGCCAGCCGCTACTGGAAAGAGACATCGGCCTGGGGATGGGTCGCGTGGGGAGTCGTGGTGGCGCTCTGGGTTGCGGTCCTGCTCATGAAGCCCTGGAAACAGCTTACCCGGTCCTCGATCAGAACCTTCCTGATATTGGCTCTGTTGTGGGTGCTGCTGACTGCAATTAGAATGCCGACCTTTTATTCCATGGAGACCACGGGCTATCCAATCATAATCCCTGACACTGTGGTCTATATTGGAGCCGGCCTCAACCTCACGGTCCTCTTGTGGCTTCTGCTTCTGACAAGGGGGAAGTTCTGGCAGACCCGGCCAAGGGCATTGCGCTGGCTCAGCCCTGTCCTCACCCTGCTGATGACTACGGCGGTCTTTTACCTGTTCATTATTCACCAGTCGAACGGACCTCAGATCATAGACGTTTTTTCTGCCCAGTATCAGCGCTGGGCAGAAGAATGGGGGCTTCGATGACGGCCCAGGGGACAATTATCCGGGAGAACAAGGATAAGGAGCTGCGGCGCTGTCGGGAACAAAGAGAAAATCAAGCAGGAAGGCACGGAAATGAAAGGACGAATCCTGAAGATAAAAACCGGCTACAACCCTAACTCAAGCAGTATCGGCGTAGATGTAATAGCCTTCTTCACCGCCGGAGCTGCAATGATGGTCCTCTTCAACACTCTTGCTGCGGTCCTTAGCGCGGCAAAGGTCCATGAGAATGGGCGACCGGAAGAACTGAAAGAAACGGACGTACTCAGTCACGGGGAAGAGAAGGGATGAGCGTTATGAAGTATCGGTTTGAGTCGTTTGGAGGGATCCTGGCCCTGGAAAATCCTCCCATGCTGGTGCACGTGGACCGTGATTTCATGCGAAGCCTCGGCCATGAGCATAGCCTGCTGTGGGAGAAACAGAAAACCTCTCATCTCTCCGCTCCTCTTGAGGTCCATTTTTCGGTGACCAACGCCTGTTCCCTCCGGTGCGGGCATTGCTACATGGATTCGGGAGAAAGGGATGCGGGCGAGATGCCGGCTGAAGATTTCCGCAAGGCCGTCGACATGCTTGCCGGGACGGGTGTGTTCCATATGGCCCTCGGCGGTGGAGAGGCGCTGGAGCGCCCCGACTTCTTTGAGTTGGCTGCTTATGTGCGCGCCAGCGGCATCGTACCCAACCTGACCACCAACGGACTCTTGATGACCAAGGAGAGCGCTGCAAAGTGCCGCATTTTCGGCCAAGTCAACGTCAGCATCAATGGAGTCGATAATATCAACGGAGCTGGACAGGGACCCGGTGCGCTCCCGGAGAGAGTGCGGGCGGTGGATCTTTTGCTGGAGGCAGGCGTCACGGTCGGCCTGAACTGCGTCGTGACCCGGCAGAATTTTGATCAACTGGCAGGAGTCCTCAGCTTTGTCGGGAAGCGGGGGCTTGCTGATGTGGAGTTCCTGCGGCTCAAGCCCTCGGGACGGGGAAAGTTGAACTATTTCGAAAGGCGATTAACTCCGGAACAGAACCGGGAGTTCTATCCCACGATCAGACGCCTCTCCTTGCAATACGAAGTCCCGGCGAAGATCGACTGCTCCTTCGTCCCCATGTTCTGCTGGCACCGGCCGGACAAAATGATGATGGAGCAGTTCTCTGTCTACGGCTGCGAGGCTGGCAACGTCCTGCTGGGGGTCCGCTCCGACGGAAGATTCGCCGGCTGCTCCTTCCTCTCCGGCGAGGAAAACATTTTCGAACTGCCCAAACTATGGAACGGCTCGGAACACCTCGCGCGCCTGCGTAACTGGATTGACCAGGCCCCGGAGCCCTGCCAGTCGTGCGATTATCTCGACATCTGTAAAGGTGGGTGCCGTGCTGTGGCCGGGTTCGTCGCAGGCGACACCTTCGCTACGGATCCGGAGTGCCCGTTCGTGGATGCGGTGAATTCACCGGAGATTTCGGAAAAACGACAAACCAGGGAGGACTGAAGAATGGTCAAACAATTTCTGACAGCGTTTCTGTTCACAACTGCCTATGCAGTCATTCGATATGCCGGGTTCGGCCATGTTTCCCTGGTTCATCTGCCCGTCTATATAATGAACAAATCGATATGCATGACCGCGGTAGAGTCGTTGCTCATGGCGTCCCTCGCCTTCATGCGCGCAGAGAGGGAGACGCTCCGTTTCTGGGCCAGCGCATGTGCGCAGTTGGTGTTCATCCACATCTTTCTGTCCCTCGGGATCCTTTCGAAGGGATATTACGTCAATTTCTTTGACGGCGACAAGATGAGCCTGACGGGAGAACTAGTGCTGCTTTTGGGAGTGCTGGCTGTCTATTGTTTCTGGCGCCTGCAAGCGGCCGGAATAAAGCCTGCCGTTCGGCGGACACTGACGGTTCTGGCGTGTACCTTCGTCGCCGGCCATCTTTTTGCCATGGGCTATAACGATACGCTGCAGGTCCAGAAGTGGAACGGGGGCTTGCCGCCTATGAGCATGATAAGCTTCTTCCTCGTACTATCCAGCCTGATCATGTTCCTGCGGGCCAAAGAGAAGCACGTATCGTTATCATCCGAGGAAGGCCGCGTTCTGAATTCAGGAATTGACTCTTAGGATATGAAAAGGAGCATTTTTGTGTTTATGGTATCCAGAAAACTCTTTTTAGCCATCATAACAGGTTTATTCCTTGTAATATCTGTTCCTGTTTCCGCTCACAACCTGCCTGTGGGCGGCTCCAGGTGGTGTTTTGGTAAAAACACTATTATTGGCAACATAGATCTTGGCACATCCCTGTTGGCGGAAATAAAAGGAATCAAGGAAGGACATTTTGATCTTGATTCACTTTCCGATGAGCAACTGCGGCAAATTGCAACCGATATAATTCAGCCTTACATTAACAAGAAGCTTTCCATAACGGTAAACGATAGGACGTATCCTGTAAAGGTAAATAAAATAGTTAACAATGGAAACTTATATACGATATGGCTGTCAGTAGATAATATCAGTTTCGAAAACCCTGTAAACCCGGTCAGAATAGATTACGGCCTGTTGTTTGAAGAGACAAACAATGCGCATGTGAACCTCGCCTATGGATATTTGTCCGAAGCTACGGGAGATGCACTGCAAAAGGTTTTTGATTTTTCCCCACCAGCATTCCAAACCACTTTTGATTATAAGGCTCCCGTATGGGAGATATCCATCAATGGAACTGCAAATGCTCCTGCTCCAAAGCCCAAAACTGAGCGCCCTGTTGCAAGCGGCGGTATGGACAAAGTTAAACATACCGCAGCGCACGAGAATATTGCAGCTAATCCGCCAGCTTCCGATCAGGTCCACAGAGGCGTCCAAAGCAGGAAAACCTCAGGCGATAAGCCTCCCGTTTCACCGAAACAAACAGCACGTGCGTCCTATCCTCAGACCAAAGAGCATTGTTCTATATCATATAAGCCTGCAAAGAGACCTGTATGGACCACTATAGGTGAATTCTTAGTTCTTGGCATCGGGCATATTTTAACAGGGTATGACCATATAGCATTTTTGCTAGCGTTAATCGTCATCGGACTGTCTTTAAAGGAAGTTCTGAAGGTCATCACAGCTTTTACGACTGCGCACAGCATAACCCTTCTTTTGGCGGCATTGCGGATTATCAGTCTGAACTCAAGGCTTGTTGAAAGTGCGATAGCGCTTTCTATCTGCTATGTTGCGGTCGAAAACCTGTTCAGAAAGGAAGTTAATTACCGCTGGCTCGTAACGTTCGGATTCGGTCTGGTCCACGGGTTCGGATTTGCAAGCGCTCTTCAGGAATTAATAGTGGGAAAGGGAAACTTACTCCTATCAGTGCTCTCCTTCAACATGGGAGTGGAAATCGGACAACTGATGATAATCTTCGTTATGCTTCCCATTCTGCACCTGCTTAAGAAACAGTTTGAATTCAGGATGATAACTGCAGGCACATCGACAGCCATCTTGATTATTGGTTTTACCTGGCTTATTGAGCGGGTGTTCGACCTGAAACTTTTGATGTTCTAGGGAATTCACCGATCATAGCATTTGCCCTTACGGGCATCTCTGTGCAGCAAAAGGCTGCTCAATGCAATCTTTAACTGAGGGGAGACAATTGAAAATGCCTGTTTGCACAAGTAATATGAGTCCGCGGATCTTCTCATTTTTTGTGGGCCTAGTGATAGCCGTGACATCAGCCAATGCTGCCGGCTCGGAAGATATTTTGGGAGTATGGAACACCGAGAGAAGAGAAGCAAAGATAATGATCTATAAATGCGGCGAAAAGTACTGCGGCAAAATCGTCTGGTTCAAGGACACGAATTATCCTGCTGATTCAAAAGATGGTACGCCAGGCACGCCGATACTCGATCATAACAACCCGAACCCGAAACTGAAAAAAAATCCTATCATCGGTCTTCAGATCCTTTATGACTTCACGTTTACCGGCAACAACTCATGGACGGGCGGAAAGCTTTACAACCCGGATAACGGCAAGACATACAGCGGCAAGATGACACTCGTGTCGCCTAACCAACTAAATTTGAGGGGCTTCATCGGCATATCACTCATCGGCAGGACGACGAAATGGACGCGACAGCTCTGAATTTGTCACATTCCTCAGGCAGACGAAGCTGACAAAAACGTCGTAAGAAGCACAAAGAACCTGACCGGTCGGACAGAATCAGAATAAGAATCCCTTGAATGAGGCAAAAGATCTCAAAGGTTGGCCAACGCCCCTACGATGCGATCGTAGCCACAACTTCTATTTCCTTTCGCCAGTATCAGGGAGAGTTATAGCCGCTTCACGGAGTATGTTCAAGGGCAAAATTTGATCAAACGCGGTGAAACGTAAAAACAGGCCAGGCATGAATAGTATATACACCTGGCCCGTCTATTTCAACTTTTTTTAGATCGCCGTTTAATAATGGATTCCATCCGACTTCCAGTAAGCGCGGATTTTGTCTTTCAGCGATTTCGGGAGCGGAACATAGATGAGTTCTTCCGCTTTCTTGTCGCCGTGAATGAATGCCCAGTTGTAGAACTTGGCCACCTTTTCGTTCGAGTCCTTCTTCTCCTTGGCAAGCAGGATGAACGTCGCGCCCGCGATGGGCCATGCGTTCTTGCCCGGGGCATTGTTGAGCCAGAGGTAAAAGTGCTTTTTCGGGTCGAAGCTGGCCGTTGCGGCCGCATCCTCAAAGGTCTTGAAGCTCGGCGAGACAAACGTGCCGGCGCTGTTCCTGAGGAGCGTGTAGGTCAGATTGTTCTGCTGCGCATAGGCGAATTCCACGTATCCTATCGAATTCTTCTGCTGCTGTACATAGTTGGCCACGCCCTCGTTCCCTTTGCCTCCGATGCCCGTGGGCCAGCTCACGGACGTTCCGGTGCCGACTTTGTCCTTCCATGCAGAACACACATCGTTCAGGTAGCCGGTGAAGATGGCGGTCGTCCCCGATCCGTCGGAGCGATGGACTACCGTGATGTCGCTGTCCGGGAGATTGGTGCCAGGGTTCAGCGCCTTGATTTTCGGGTCGCTCCAGTTGGTGATTTCACCCAGGTACATTTTGCAGACCGCTTCGGAATCGAGTTTCAGCTCTCCTGCCTTCACGCCAGGGATATTGACAACGAGCACGACGCCGCCCATCACCGCCGGGAACTGGAGCAGGTTGTTTTTTTCGAGAAATTCCGGCGTTTGGGGCGCGTCGGATGCGCCGAAGTCCACGGTCCGCTCCGTGATCTGTTTGATGCCGCCGCCTGACCCGATCGACTGATAGTTCAGTTTCACGCCCGTGACCTTGTTGTACTCGTTCGCCCACGCGGAGTATACGGGATACGGGAAGGTGGCCCCGGCGCCATTCAGAGCCTCTGCCGCATGCAAGGTTGTAAAAGAGAGTCCTAATACTGCCGTTACGATGACTGCTGCTGCGAATAACT
>JAWOJY010000127.1:0-12726 GCA_033854515.1 Nitrospirota bacterium | reverse complement strand
CCGATTTTTCCGGTAGCATTTCTCGTATCCACGACCAAAACTGCGTTGTCGACAATGAATTCATAATCATAGGACGAATGGTCCGTGGCAATGACAACGCAGTCATAGCTTTTCACGGTTTCTTCCGTCAAAGGAACAGAACGCTTCCTGAAATCATACTTGCGCATTTTTCTCGTTTCCGGGACGTAGGGGTCGTTGTAGTCGACGTTTGCACCGTTCTGCATGAGCAGTTCTATCAGTTTCAGCGATGGAGATTCCCTCGTATCGTCGACATCTTTTTTGTAGGCAAGACCAAGTATAAGAATTTTTGACGATTGTATGCTCTTGCTGCGCCGGTTCAAACCGTGCCGGACTTTCTCAACAACATAATAGGGCATAAAAGTGTTGATCTCGCCTGCCAGTTCTATGAACCTCGTGTGAAAGTCATATTCCCGCGCTTTCCACGTGAGGTAAAAAGGATCGATAGGGAGGCAATGCCCGCCGAGTCCGGGACCGGGGTAGAAGGCCTGAAAACCAAAGGGCTTTGTCTTCGCCGCCTCTATGACTTCGTAGATATCGATCCCCATTCTGTCGAAGAGTATTTTCAATTCGTTCACGAGGGCGATATTTACGGCCCGGTAGATGTTTTCGAGCAGTTTCGTCGCCTCTGCGACCTTGGTCGACGATACGGGCACGGTTTTTTCGACGATGGCGCCGTACAGCGCATTCGCATGGGTCAGACAGGCGTCGGTGTATCCTCCGACCACTTTGGGAATCATGTGCGTCGAAAATTCCTTGTTGTTGGGATCTTCCCGCTCCGGAGAGAAGGCCAGGTAAAAGTCCTGTCCCGCCCGCAATCCCGTAGCTTCAAGGATTGCACGGACATCCTCGTCGGTCGTGCCGGGATAGGTCGTTGATTCAAGGGAAATGAGCTGCCTTCTCCTTACATAGCGTGCAATCGTTTCGGCGGTATGAAAAACATAGGACAGGTCAGGCTCCCGCTGTTTGTTCAGAGGGGTGGGAACGCAGATCACGATACAATCTGCCTCGGCGAGAAGCGAAAAATCCGACGTCGCGCGAAAACGGCCGTTTTCCCGTAATGCTCTCGTTCTCTCCACGGGGATATGCCTGATGTAAGATTCCCCATCGTTGAGCAGCCTAACTTTTTCTTCGTCGCGATCAAATCCGACCACGGTGAATCCGGCTTTCTCGAACGCCAGCGTGAGCGGCAATCCGACATATCCGAGACCGATCACGCCGACAACGGCGGTCCTGTCGGTTATCTTCCTCATCAGGTCCATATGTGAACTCCCTTCCTTGATGACGTGGCACGCTACCGGGTCATCCACGAACGGGAACGTACGGTGAGCACCGCGGTCGGGAAGATCCAGAACAGAGTGAAGAAAGAGAAATAGGCGTAAAAAATCCCGTAGATGAAATCCCAGGAACGTTCGCTGTGCAGGTAATAGAGCGCATGGAGGGATGATATAAACCCGATCGCAGACAACAATCGCAGGATCGCGTGCGGATTATGTATGGAGATGACGAAAAAGAGCGCCAGAATGATATAGTTGACCGGATAGCGGAGGTTGGTTACCAGAAAATCCGTGAACGCTATCAAACGGGCGAGGAAAGGACGTTTCCAGACGATGCGCGCAAAGCGAACTTCCTCCTTGACGTAACTCCGGTCCCAGCGGAGATACATTCTGGAGAGCTTTGTATACGTACGGGGAACGGTTGTGTGCACAACGGCCGTCCTTTGATACACGGTATCGTACCCCCGGGAGAGTATGAAGTTCGTCAGAGAACGGTCTTCTCCGTATGTACACGGTTCGCCGAGAAAGGTCTGGTTGACCCACGCGTCGAGCACTTCCCTGACAACGCTGGTGCGGTACGCTGACAGGGCGCCGGGACAGCAATACACCGTGCCGTACGTCGACTGGGCGGCGCGCAAAAAATCGAAGGAGAGGATAAAACGAACATGCAGCATGCGGGGAATGAGCCCCCTGTCGCGATTATACACGAGGACCTTGCCCGCGACGGCCCCGATAGACGGGTTCCGGAAGGGCCCCGCTATGGCGAGGAGCGTCTGTGGTTCGATCACGCTGTCCGAATCGATAGTGACGACAATTTCGCCACGCGCCTGCCGGAAGCCCGTTTCGAGAGCAGCGCGCTTGCCCTTGTTTTTCGGAAAGCGAATCGGCGTGACCAACTGAGGATTGCGACCGGCAGCGGCCAGGATGTAGTTCCAGGTGTCATCCGTGCTGCCGTCGTCAACAACGATGATTTCCAGACGGTCGGAGGGGTAATTCGCCGCCGCCACCGAGTCGATCGATTTTTCCACCATACGTCCTTCGTTGTAAGCCGGGATAACCACGGTGAGCAGTGGCGCATGATCCGGGTCCACAGAGTCAATGGGGCGATAGCAAAACCAGAGAAGAGTCCTGAAGCACAGCAGCACGATGCCCATAGCCGCCCACAGCATGCTCGGCCTGACGAGCATCGAGGCCCAGTGTGAATTTTCTGCAGACCGGAGTAGAGGCTGAAAGACTCCGCCGGTAATGCTTACATAAAAAATAATCAGAAGTCCGATAAGAATCAGGCCCCGAAGCAGCCATTGCCAGGAGGTAGGAGCGAGTTTGGTCCGGATAGGGGAATAGGACGGCGCCACACAGTTTGATTCCCGCGTCAACATTAGTCATTTTCCTTTTCATAGAGGGATTGAGTTTAGTATGATCTCTTTTAAAACTGCCGAAATGAAAACACGGTCGACACACTTTCATGAATGCTGGACAACATACCATTTATGTGGAAGGCAGTCAACAACAGATTCTGAAGAATGAGAAGTGGTTCGGCGTCTCTCGCGTCAGAGTGCCCCCGACAAAAAAATCGGGACAGGCCGGCGCAGGGAAAAAGCAAAAAAGTACTTCCGGTCCTCGCGGTTCCCCCGGCCCCCTGCAGCCCGTTCGCGCTCGCGATGCCTAAGCATGCGTCACAAAATATCGGCAATCCAACCACTCCAGAGACAGCACGTGCGTGAGCGTAAGTGCTGCGGGCATTGTGCAGAGGCTTCAGAAAACCGCAATCGTACGGCATGCCGGCAGCGCAGCGCGAACGGGCTGCAGGAAAAAAAGAAAAGCAGGGCGAATTGAGAAAGATGTTGTCACAAGCATGCGAGGATGCAATTTCCTCATAATTATTACCCGCTCAATAAGGAAGACCCTTTATATTATTCGATAGTGTCAGGGTTAACCCGCGACCAGGGCACATCCTCTCCCTGGCCGCGGAATCACATCCCCATCATCACGCTGTTCGTCTACGGCCGTATGGTAAGGTAGAACGAGCCACCATCTCGATAGATGAGCAGGAGAACGGTGTCCTTCGCGCCGATCCGGGAAACCGCCTGGTCGTAGTCCTGTACATTTTGAATTGCGGTCCTGTTCACTTCTTCAATGACGTCATTCGGCTGCAGCAATCTCCGGCCGGACAGGTCGGCGCTCACACTCGTCACGACGACGCCGCTCACGTTATCGGGAAGACTCAACTTGTCCCGAAGGCCGGGCGTAAGCTCTTGCACCGAAACGCCCTTCAACGCGTTATTATACTCTGTTTTTACGACCTTATTCTCCTTATACTCACCGAGCGCCACAGTCACCGTCTGCTCCTTGCCGTCCCTGATGATCCTGACATCGATCTTTGTTCCCGGCGCCGTTGACGCAATCATGTTCCTCAGGCCCGTAGAATCGTCGACTTTTTTCGTGTTTATTCCCGTGATGAGGTCCCCCCGCTTCAGTCCGGCTTTGTCTGCCGGGCTGCCCGTTTCAACGTTTGAGACCAGTGCGCCCGCTGTTTCCCTGATACCGAGAGACTTCGCGAGATCGGGCGTCAGGTCCTGAATGCTCACGCCGAGCCATCCGCGGATGACCCTGCCGTGCTTGATGATGTTTTCCATCACGACCTTTGCCATGTCAGAGGGAATGGCGAAGCCGATGCCCATGTACCCGCCGCTCGTCGAATAAATGGCAGTGTTGATGCCGACAAGCTCGCCGCTGGCACTGACCAGGGCGCCGCCTGAATTGCCGGGGTTGATCGCGGCATCGGTCTGGATGAAATCTTCGTAGTCGGCCAGCCCGATATTCGACCGGCCCACGGCGCTAACGATCCCCATGGTGATCGTCTGGTTCAGGCCGAAGGGATTGCCGATCGCGAGGACGAGATCGCCTGCTTTCATTTTACCCGAGTCCCCGAGAGAGAGCGTCGGCAGATTACGGGCATCGATCTTGACAACAGCAAGGTCTGTCCGTGGATCGGCGCCGACGACTTTGCCCTTGAACTCCCGTTTGTCGTACAGGACGACCTTGATCTCATCCGCGCCCTTTACCACGTGGTTGTTCGTCAGGATGTAGCCGTCGCTGGTGACGATCACGCCGGAGCCCAATGCCGATGATTTATATTTTCGCTTCTGTCCGGGATTGCCGAACTGATCGCCGAAAAAGTGCCGGAAAAAAGGATCGCTGAACATGTTTCCAAAAGGATTCTCTTCCATGGTGACCGTTGAGGTCGTCGATATGTTTACGACCGCAGGCCGCGCCGCCTCGGCGACTTCGGCAAAAGCGTCGCTCAGCTTGCCCAGAAGATTTAAGGTTTCCTTCGAGACGGTCTTGTCCCTGGCGTGTGAGGCAACTCCGCCGGACAAACCTGCGACCATGAGAATCGCTGCAATGAGGACGACCGTCTTCCGCAATTTTTCAGAATGATTCCACAAAATCTTCATACTTACCTCCTTTTTTTCATTTACCTCGCCGGCATCGTGAAATAGAAATTTGATCCTTCACCCGGCTTCGATTCGATCCAGATGCGGCCTCCATGACGTTCCACGATCTTCTTGCAAAGGGCAAGTCCCAAACCGGTGCCGGGATATTCCTCGCTCGCGTGCAAACGCTGGAAGATGACGAATACACGTTCATAAAAGCGCGGCTCTATGCCGATGCCGTTATCATGCACACCGAAGACCCATTCGCCCTGCTTCCGCTCGGCGGAGATTCGGATGCTGGGCGGCGCATCCTTTTTCCTGAACTTGATCGCGTTCCCGACAAGGTTCTGAAAAAGCTGAACGAGTTGGGTATCATCGCCCTCCACGTCAGGCAATTGGTCGCAGGTGATCACTGCTTCATTTTCATCGATGATTTCTTTGAGGTTATCGATGGCCCCCTCGAGCAGCGTACCCATACTAACCCTTGAGAGTTGCTTCCCCTGTGTCCCGATACGTGAGTAGACGTACAGGTCGTGAATCAGCACACTCATGCGTTTCGCCCCGTTTACGGCGCGGGCAATGTACTCGTCGGCTTTTTCGTCAAGCTTCCCTTTATAGCGCTCTCCAAGGAGCTCTACGAAGCCCGCCACCGTGCGAAGCGGCGACTGGAGATCGTGAGAAGCGATAGAGGCGAACTGATCAAGCTCTTTGTTGGAACGGGCAAGGTCTTCCATCAATTTCCTCAGGTCCTCCTCGGCCCGCTCACGCATCGTGATTTCCTCCTTGAGGTGGGAGTTTGCAGCGGCGAGATCGCGGGTCCGTTCCTCGATGAGGGCCTCCAGACCCTCCTGATGTCTGCGGAGCTCTTCTTCTACCTTTATGCGTCTGATGATCTCGTTCTTGAGGAAGAAAAATGCCGTGAGCAACAGGACGAGACTCAGGACCCCTCCCGCTAGGATCGCCCCGATCAAACGCCGCGCAGCGGTCCCCCGGGCGGCGGACCGCTCCTTCAGCAGCCTCGTCTCCTCATCCCGCGCTTCGTTCACCTTCCCGCGGATATCGTCCATGAGCTTTTCGCCGATGCCCGTCTCGACGATCCGTGCGGCGGCCCGGTGGCCTTTCGCTCTGCGAGTCTCGATGGTCTCTTTGAGGACGGCCAGTTTCTTCCTCATGACGAGTTCGATCCCGTCGAGCATCTTCTGCTGTCGCGGGTTGCCCCTGGTCAGGTCACGCAAGGCCGAGAGTCTTCGATTGAAGTCTGCTATTGCTTTATAGTAAGGTTCCAGATATCCTTTTTCCCCGGTGATGACGTAGCCGCGCTGCCCGGTTTCTGCATCTTTCAGGGCCGAGAAGACCTCGTCCAGTTTCTGAAGTACCGTGTAGGTGTGGTCCACCTCTTGAGCAGCCGCCCTTGCCGCTGCTATGTCCCGGTAGGTCAGCCATCCGAGCAGGACCAGGATGGCCAGGGCAAGACCCAGCCCCCCGCCCGTGATAATGTTCGTTCTTGCTTTATTAATCATTCATATATTCCCTCTTGAAACCGATTTCTGCTGATAGGAGACCAAAACATTTTCAAGTTCCCGCCGCAGTAATGCTGCCGAAATCCTTCATGATCTTTCTGACTTTCCAGCGAGCCCGAAGGGATAGGACTTTCCGAAGGCCCTTGCTGAAACAATAACGATCCTTTGCACACGCATGATGAACGACGTCCCCATGTCGCGGCAAGGATTCAGCCTTGCTTGCAATAAGCATGAAGAGTTGCATCACATGGTGCAAGAGCAGATAGTTACGGGAGTTGAAAAAACGGGTGATGACTATGCGGGGGGAGCACGGGTCTCTGTTGACGAGGGAATGCTCTGCGGAAGACGATAGGAGATGACTAGGGAGAGAGAAATGCCTGTCCAGCCCTGGTTGTGGTTAAAGTCGTAAAAAGTTCCGGTTGCCGTAAATGGCTGGCTATAGATATCGCAAAGCGGGGAGTTCTGCCGCAGGGCTTCATCATTCGGCGGATAATACGCGGGTACGAGAGCGAGGACGAAAATGAGAACAATGAAAAGGAGTGCAAAACGCTTTTGCATAACTGACTCCGACTTCCCAGTCTGCGAAAAATTTTACTCTGTGGAAACGCCAAAGTCAACAATTTATTTCCGGCATCCTTCCAAAATTCAAAACTTAGCGTAATGAAGTCACATAAATGCGTTACCTCTTTTAGATATGGAAAGCGACTTCAGGTGGCAATGTCCGTATCGCGTCCAGCGGTGTCATCCCGCTTTCCCAGGGAATCGGTACGCACGAGCTGCGGGAAAAGACGCATCCAGAGCATGACGATTATGATCGTACCGGCGCCGCCTATCAGCACGGCGGGCACGACGCCGAACCAGGCAGCAGTCACTCCGGACTCGAACTCCCCGAGCTGGTTCGATGTCCCGATAAACATCGAGTTCACCGCGCTTACCCGCCCCCGCATCTCGTCGGGGGTCTCAATCTGCACGAGCGAATGGCGTATGACGACGCTGATTACGTCCGCAGCGCCGAGTATGGCCAGCGTGCCGAGTGACAGAAGGAATGAGGTTGATAAAGCGAACACGATAGTCGCGGCGCCGAAGACCGCCACGGCGCCGAACATGATCTTCCCGACCCGGCGCTGGAGCGGGTGACGCGCAAGGAACACCGACATTGCCAGCGCTCCGACTGCGGGCGCCGAGCGCAGCAGGCCCAATCCCCATGGTCCAATTGCCAGTATGTCCTTCGCATAGACAGGCAACAGCGCCGTGGCCCCGCCGAGAAGCACGGCGAAAAGATCAAGAGATATGGCGCCCAGGATCTCCGGACGGCTGCGAATGAAAGCGATACCGGCGAAAAGCGAGGCAAGGCTGGCCGGCTCGCGCTTTGACGGCGCGCGCCCGACCCGGATAAAGGCAAGGAATGCGCTCGCAGCGAAAAAAAGCGCGCCGGCCGCCGCATAGACGGTCGTCGGGCCGGCGGCGTACAGCAGACCGCCGAACGCCGGTCCGAGAATGGCGGCGGTCTGCATTGCCGATGCCGACCAGGCAGCGGCGCGGGGTATGAGCGGGGCCGGGACCAGTCCCGGCAGCAGCGCCTGCATGGTCGGCCCCTCGAAGGCGTGCACGGCCCCGACGATGAACATGATGAGAAGGATGCTTTCCTTGCTCTGCCAGCCTGCGTAGCTCCCCCATGCCAGCGAGATTGCCGCCAGCCCCTCCACGGCCTGGCAGAGACGCGCTACAGCGCGGCGGTCGTAGCGGTCGGCGACGTGGCCCGCGGCGAGCGTCAGCAGGAACATCGGCAGGAACTGCGCGAGTCCCACGAAACCGAGATACAGCGCGCTGCCGGTAAGGGAATAGATCTGCCACCCCACAGCGACGGCCTGCATCTGGAAGGCGATCATGGTCGACACACGCGCGCACCAGAAGAACGCAAAGGGCGTCTGCCGCATGATTGACGGGGATGGGGCGGGGCTGAGCGACGGGCGCATGGTTAACTCCAAAAGAGCCAATATCTTTCCCAATGAAGCGCCGGCGCGATGCCGGAACCTCCGGCGCAAAGCCCGCAGGATACGGTGCTTTTGCCGTGGGGAAAAAGCATTGTGAAAATTTCATGGGAGTATATCCGAATTTAATGATGAGATAAAGAACAAAAGAAGGATATTTCAGGGAGGCTCTTCGCAGCGGGATTTTTCCAGAGGGACTGCACCATCCAGGCTGATGAAAACGGTAATTACCCGATGCCTCAACTATAATTCCAGTTCCCTGACCTGCTGAAGCGCGAGCTCTCTGGTCTTCGCCGGAGGCCCGGATTCGATGAGCTCTTTTCCGTTATCGAGCACGGGAACGAGAATGTCGTTGAGCGGGCCTCCGCAGGCGCAGAGGGTCCCGTACGTGGCGCTGTTCGGGATGATCTTTCTGCTCCCGCACCAGAGGCAGACGAGCACCCGCTTGCTTCCCGACCATTTGCCCCGTTTCGCGAGGGGCTTGCCGTCGACCTCGACGATGTCCATGGCAAAATCGACGACCGCCGCGTTGCTGATCGACGTGCCGATGCCGTAGCCGTGCACCACGGGATTGAGGACCGGAATGTCCGCTTCGTTGATCCCCCCGCTCACAAAGAACTTCACGTGACCGTAGCCGCGAAGCTCGAGCTCCCACCGCGATTCTTCGAGGATGCGGTAGAAATTGCCACGCCGCGAGCCCGGCGTATCGAACCGCACGGCGTAAAGCCGATTGCCCAGCGCCTGGGCCACGTTGAGGACCTCGAATTTTTCGTCCTGGAAGGTATCGATGAGCGCCACGCGCTTCAGCTTCGGGTCGAGCACCTCGTCGTAGGCCTTGACCGCCTCGACGGTCGAGCCCATGCACAGGATGAGAGCGTGCGGCATCGTGCCCATCGGATCTTCGCCGATGACCTCGCCGGACTTGACCACCGCCACGCCGTCGCACCCGCCCACATACGCGTTCCGCTCGATCATGGGCGCTAAAATCGGATGCATTCTCCTGGCTCCGAAACTCATGACGAGTCTGTCGCCGGCGAGCTTCTTCATTCGCGATGCCTGGGTGGAAACGCCCGATGCCTGACAGATAAGTCCGAGGAGCGCGGTCTCGTACACGCAAAAATCCTGATATCGTCCCTCGATCTCCATGACAGGTTCATAAGGGTAAAAGACCGTCCCTTCCCGCATGGCCCGGACCTTTATCTTCAAATGCTTCATGAGCTCGATCGCCTCGCCCACGCCGGTGAGCAGCGCCCAGCGCCAATCGTGCGGCAGGTTCTTGGCAATGAACTCCGCCTTTACCACGGGGTTGATATTTTTTGCCTTGAGAATCTGGAGCGAACGTTCGAAATAGACGTCGGTGATCCTTCCTTCGATGATTTCCTTCGGTTCCGCGGTAAGGAACATTGCGCCTCCATGGTTAAAGGGTCATGGGTTAAAAGGCATTGCTTCATTTGAGATGCAAATGTACTCCGACAGGGAACAGGAAAGGCACACCACAGTGTTCGTTCGTCGGACGGCATGCCGGCGACGGTCGATGGCACCGCCCGTCTCTTCAGGCCGCCAGTTCCGGAACCGCTTCGTATTCTCCTGTCTTGACGAGCTTGACGCCCATCACGTTCTTCATGATGCGGAGCGCCGCGTCATGGTCTTCTTTCGCGATGCCCGCTACCGCGTCTTCCACGACCGTGACCTTATAATCGCGAAGCACGGCGTCGGCCGCGGTGAGCATGACGCAGATATGCGTTACGCAGCCCGTGAGTCTCAGCGAATCGACGCCGAGATTTTTCAGCAGCTCGTCGAGCTTCGACTCATAGAAGCCCGAATAGGTGGTTTTCAGGACCACCGGGTCGCCGGGCGCGGGTCTCAGCTCATCGATCACCTCCGCGCCTTTCGTGCCCCTCACTGCATGGGCAGGCCAGCCGAACTTGGTGAACTCCTTGTCGTCCGGCGCGTGGGCGTCGCATACATAAATAACAGGCAATCCCTTCTCTCTCGCCCGGTTTATCTCTTTTTTTATGTTCGGTGAGACTTTTCTCGTTTCCGGAACTTCAAGCGGAGCGCCCGGAAGCACGAAGTCGTTCAGCATATCTAACACGAGCAGGGCCTCTTTTTTCACATAAACCACCCCCCTTTGCTTCTTCCTCTCTTTACAATTGTAACAATATGCTGTATCTTTTGCAAGTAAGAGGACTTCGTCTCAATGTTTACTTTTCGGACTTTTTGACCCAGCTTCGTTGATGCAACCTTTCCAGTCTCTGCCATGAAAAACGAGTTGAAAGAGCGAATCGCCGTCGCACGAGGGCTGAAAAAGGCCGACCTCGTTTTGAAAGGCGGCCGGCTCGTGAACGTGTTTTCCGGAGAAATCTACCGGACCGACGTGGCAATCTGCGGCAACGCGGTCGCCGGGCTCGGGAGCTATGACGGGAAAAAGGTCATAGACGTGTCGCAGGACCTCATCGTACCGGGATTCATCGACAGCCACGTCCACATCGAGAGCTCGATGCTCACGCCCGCGGAATTCGCAAAAGCCGCCCTTCCCCACGGCACGACCGCCGTGGTCGCCGACCCCCACGAGATCGCAAACGTCCTCGGAAAGAAGGGGATTGCCTACATGCTTGCGGCGAGCGAGGGCCTTCCGCTCGACTTCTATTTCATGCTTCCCTCCTGCGTGCCCGCAACGGACCTGGAGATCTCCGGCGCAAGGCTCACCGCACGCGATCTCAGGCCTTTTTTGAACCATGAGCGGGTGCTCGGGCTCGCCGAGATGATGAACTATCCCGGAGTCTTGTCCGCAGAGCCTGCGGTGCTCGACAAGCTGCGCCATTTCTCTCACCGCCTGATCGACGGCCACGCGCCCGAACTGGCCGGCCGGGACCTTGCGGCTTACGCGGGCGTGGGCATATCGTCGGACCATGAATGCATCACGGCCGACGAGGCGAAAGAGAAGATCAGACTCGGCATGACGGTCTTTATACGCGAAGGCTCGTCGGCCAAGGACCTCGAGGCCCTGCTGCCCGCCGTCACGCCTGCCAACTCCCGGTTTTTTACCCTTGCGACGGATGACTTTCAGCCCGGTGACCTGAAAAAAGGAAGTATCAATCTTCTGGTCAGGAAGGCGATCCGGCTCGGCATCGACCCCGTCACCGCAATCCGGATGGCGACCCTTAATCCCGCACGACACTTCGGACTCAGGCGCAAAGGCGCCGTTCTGCCGGGATACGACGCCGACATGGTCGTGATCGACAACTTCGAGGACTTCCGCGTCCGGATGGTTTTCAAGGGCGGCAAACTCGCGGCAGAGGACGGGAAAATACGCGCAGCGATCAGAAGCGTACGTCATGCCTACACGAAGGGTACGGTCAGACCGGCCGCGCTGACGCAACAGCATCTGCAGATCAAGGCCCGAAGCGGACAGGTCAGGGTCATTGAACTGGTCCCAAGCGAGATCGAAACGCGCCAGGCGATCATGCCCGCGCCGATACGGAACGGCCATGTCGTGTCGGACCCGGACCGTGATATACTGAAAATAGCGGTGATCGAGCGGCACAAAGGGACCGGCAACATCGGTCTCGGCCTTGTCAGGGGATTCGGACTCAGATCAGGCGCGATCGCCTCGACCGTGGCCCATGATTCCCACAACATCGTCGTTGTCGGGGTGGGAGACGACGATATCCTCGCCGCCGTCAGGGAGATCAGGAAAATGCAGGGCGGCCTGGTCGTGGCGAACGGCAAGAGGGTCCTCGCGGAACTTCCCCTACCGATTGCAGGGCTCATGTCCGACAGGCCGCTGGACAGAGTGGTCCGGGGGCTGGAAGAGATCGACCGGACCGTGCGGGAACTGGGCGTGAAGCTCGACCATCCCTTTGGAGCGCTGTCATTCCTCGCCCTGCCCGTCGTCCCGGAGCTTAAGCTGACGGACAGAGGCCTGGTGGATGTAAAGCGGTTCGCGCTTGTGGACCTGTTTGTGTAATGCCTGCCGTGAGGGCGCTCGCGTGATCATCGAAATCCAGGAAATACTGTTCGACGAACAGACCATAGCGAAGAAGGTCGACGAGCTGGCCGCGCGGATATCAAAAGACTACGCCGGCAAGGACCTTGTCCTGGTGGGAATCCTGAAGGGCGGTGTCATGTTCATGGCTGACCTCATGCGCCGCATATCGATTCCAGTTGCAATCGACTTTGTCTGCGCATCGAGCTACGGCAAGGCGACGATCTCCACGCGGGAGATCAGGATCACGAAAGACATCGGCACGGACATAAAAGGACGGCACGTGCTCCTCGTCGACATGATCATCGATTCCGGAGAAACACTCGATTTCCTGTTCAGGAAAATGGCGGAGAAAGGGCCGGCAAGCCTCAAGGCCGTCGTCCTTCTCGACAAGAAGCCCCGCCGCACCGTTGACGTGCCCCTCGCCTACCGGGGGTTCGAGATCCCCGACAAATTCGTGGTCGGCTACGGCGTGGACTGCGCGGAGCAGTGCCG
>JAWOJY010000126.1:0-4441 GCA_033854515.1 Nitrospirota bacterium | reverse complement strand
CCGGGGGCGCCGCCGATCCGTGGACCATCGGCACGAAGATCACCGCGGCGAGATCCTCGACGGTGACCCCGCCGTCGCGCTTGCGGTAGCGCTGCAGTCTCTGCCTGTAAGGGCTCTCTCCCACCGGAGCAACCAGGATCCCGCCGTCTGCCAGCTGGTCGATCAGCGCCTGGGGAATCGACGGCGGAGCGGCGGTCACGATGATGCGATCGAACGGCGCACGCCCGGGCCAGCCCAGGTATCCGTCGCCAGCTCGCACGTGCACGTTGGTGTACCCGAGCTCCGCCAGGCGGCGGCTCGAGCGGTCGGCGAGCTCGACGACGATCTCGATTGAGTAGACCTCTCGCGACAGGACGCTCAGGACGGCCGCCTGGTACCCCGAGCCCGTGCCGATCTCGAGCACGCGGTCCCCGCCTTTAAGTTCCAGGAGTTCGGTCATGAGGGCTACCATGTAAGGCTGGGACATGGTCTGGCCCTCGCCTATGGGAAGTGCGCTGTCGCTGTAGGCCACCGCGTGAAGGGCCTCGGGAAGAAATTCATGACGGGGTACTTTGCGCATCGCGGCAAGCACCCGCTCGTCATACACGCCGCGGTTGATGAGCTGCTCGTCCACCATGCGGCGGCGTTCGCTGTCGAAGTTGATCACTCGCTGCTCCTGCGAGAGGCGGGCTGTGCGTAGACCATGTGTTCGAGAGGCTTCAGTCGGTCAATGGCGGAATAATCCGTCAGGTCGAGGTGGAGCGGCGTAACCGAGACCATCTTCCGGTCCACGGCGTCGAGGTCCGTGCCCTCTTCCCGCTCCCAATCGGGTTCTCCCCCTCCAATCCAGTAGTATTTTTTGCCCCTCGGGTCCACACGCTCGACGGTCATCTGATGATAAATACGCTTGCCCAGACGGGTGACGGCCGTTCCCCGGATTTCGTCGAGAGCCAGGTTCGGCACGTTGACATTGAGGAGCGTTCCTTCTGTAAGACCCTGTTTGAATATCATCCCGGCCACGCGGAAAGCGACCTCCGCAGCCTCGGCAAACCGGAAGTCTTCCCTGGCCACGAGAGATACGGCAAAGGACGGCACACCGAGCAGCCGTGCTTCGATGGCGCCCGCAACGGTCCCCGAATAGGTGACATCGTCGCCGAGGTTCGGTCCCTTGTTAATGCCCGAGACCACGAGCCTGGGGACCTCCTTGAGGAGACCTTTTATGGCGATGTTCACGCAGTCCGTGGGAGTGCCGTTCACGCTGTACACGCCTTCCTTGATCTCTTCGATCAGGAGCGGACGGTGAAGCGTCATGGAATGGCCCGCCGCGCTCCGCTCGCGGTCCGGCGCAACAATCACTACCCCGTCAATCTCTCTGAGTCGTTTCGCCAGAATCTGGATGCCGGGAGAATACACACCGTCGTCATTGGTTATGAGTATCATGAGATTTGAAGAATCTGTTGAATAAATTTTACAAGGTTTTATAACACATCGGCTCCGGGCTGTCAATGACAGGGGTGGTCCGCGGAACGCGAAGGAATATATTTACTTGGGTACCACAAAGAAAAAGAATAAGATAAGGGCAATCAAGACTGCCTTTGTTGACAGAAGGGCAAACGACAAGTACATGAAGTATTTTATGGATGTCAGCATCAAAATCACGGCGATGATTGCGAGTGCAAAAATCAATATCTTTCTCAGTCGCATGCCTTAACTCCATTTTCGAACATAACATGGGATACGTGTAGGCGAAATCCGGCAAAAATAAACCCGTAACTTGTGTGAACGTTACGGGTCAAAAAATGGTCGGGGCGAGCCGATTTGAACGGCCGACCACTCGCACCCCAAGCAGTCTCCTTGCCTCCATCTATTTGATATTATTAAAAATACAATGCCCCGTTTTGACCTTATTTTGCCCTATTTTTTCATTTTTTTGCGACAAAATCGCGACATGATTTACTGCCCCTGACTTTACTCTTTCAGCACCCTATCATGCATCAAATTCCCTCGAAAGGATTAATGAACCTCACGCCCTCCACGACCGAGTTATGCGAAAAATCCTCGCTCAAGATTGCGGGGATCTGGTTCATCCTTGCAGTCGCCCAGATAAGCGAGTCCCAGAAAGAGAGTTGATTGTCCTTCACTCCTCTTGCCGCCTCCAATACGACGGCGCCGGTCAAATCCACGACATCCCAAAACTGAATGTAGTTGCCGAGGCTCGCGTATCCCTGATCGACACTCAAGGGGGCGGAGATTTTCTTTGTCACGACTGTGAAAAATTCGGCAAGTATCTGCGGACTGAGGAGGCCGTTCCCGTCCTTCGCGAGGGCATCAAGAACTTCCAGGGCTTTCGCCTGTTTCTCCGGCTCGCTCCGGTCATAAGCGTACACCAGCACATTAGTGTCTACCAGATACTTTCCGGTCATAGATGTCCTCGCGCCGCCAGGTCCTGCCGCCCTTCACTGCGCCTTGTTTTGTCAGGGCGCGAATAAACTTTTTTTCCTTTTCCCATGCCGTGATATTCTTGGTCACGGCCGTACCGCTCCGGAGGACCTTCTCTATACCGTCCCGGATCAGTTCGGATTCCGAAACACGAAGCTCAGAGGCCTTTCGCTTCAAGAGCCGATCCTGCCTGCGGTCGATATATATCTGCTTGCGCAACATCTGCGACATAATTCCTCCTATGGTGTATAATTATACACCATTTGCTAAACTGTGCAAGTGATATTTTCCCCTAAGACCTTGCGCTATGCGAACCGTTTCTTGTCACTTCTCCGTTTTTGGCTCATATGCGCCGCATTCAAAATCCTTTTCTCCCTTCTGGTCGTTCCGCGTCGGCGTGCAGAGGATCTCCTCCTTGCCGCCTGCGTTCTCTTTCTTGCAGGTTAGACACAGCCCCGGCTTCGGAACCAGCGCGGGATTGATCTCGGTCCCGTCATCATTGAAAAAGCCGGACAGGACTTGTACCGGCTCGATGCCGTGCTCAAGGAGCCACTGGACAGCCTCATCCCGGATATAGAATGCATACCACCGTTCAAGCTCGTCCGGATGCTGGTTCAGAACATTTCTGAACCGGCGGAATGCTCCCTTGCCGTCGAGAGCGATCATCAGTTTTTCCTTAAGCCCCTTGTTCGCGACAGTCCCCGCGAAAGAAACCATAATCTCGTACCCTTCCCGAGACTCGCGCTTGGGGATCAGCAGAAAGCGATTCTTTTCATCGCTCAGTATTTTCTCCGCAACGTCGGCGAGTTCTTCGTCCCACTCAACCAGGACCGAATCGGTTTCTCCATTCTCCACTCCGCGCATGATGTCGTCGGGCATGTCGATGATCGCGCCGGTTTCGGTGTCGAGATAGCCGCTTCGCTCCATGTTGTCACCCATCTCCATTGCGAAAACAAGCTCGGACAGGTCGATTTTGAGTTTTTTTCTTTTCATGGCATATGCCTCGCTCAGCCGAACCGATAGCCCTGCTTTACCCAATAAGGCCAGCCTTCGACGGCTTGTTTCGTTTTCTTGTCACGACTCGCGCTCTCCAATTGGTCCAGTGGAACCGAAAATCGCCGCCCATTCCAGATGATGGTAACGAACATCTCGTGCTCGCATTCGGCTTCCGTCACGGGCGCTCTTGTTATATTGCTATGGACTATTGAAGCCTTAGCAACGGATGCGAAGTTGAAAGAAGAGCTTCAGCCAGAACTCAGCAACTTATTGTCCGCAGTTCAACAACTTAGAGTAATGAAGAAAGATCAATGAAGCATTGCTCTGAAGGAACTGCAGAATTTTAGTCTTTGCGACATTTCCGCGACATCAGTAGATTTTTCCCATATATTTCCGGAAAAAGGAAAAGCCATAACCTTTTGAAAGTTATGGCTTTTAAAATGGTCGGGGCGAGCCGATTTGAACGGCCGACCACTCGCACCCCAAACGAGTGCGCTACCAGGCTGCGCCACGCCCCGATAAACAGTAAATCACTATAAACGGCAAAAGATGCAAATTGAAAAATACACAATCAAGTGCTGTGGTCTTATAATATACCGACTTGCTCACTTTGCATTTTTCACTTTAACTATTCATTTTTTATTTAAGGATTTCCAGTATTTCCCTGAGTTCCTTCTTCGCCGCGTCTATGACGCTGAAAATATCCTCGTCCCGGCCTCCGTGGAGCTTTTTTCTGGCGCCGGAGATCGTATAACCATCTATGTAGAGGAGTTGCTTGATAAAAAGTATGTTATCGAGGTCTTTCTGTTTGTAAATCCTCTGTCCCCTCTTGCTTTTGTCCGGCCGAATCTGGGGGAACTCCGTTTCCCAGTAGCGGAGAACATACGGTTCCAGCCCGGTGATGCGACTCACCTCACCGATCCTGTAAAAGAGTTTATTCCTATTTGCTTGTGTTTGCTGTGGTTTCGATGACATGTTCTTTGAATATCATGCTTGGTCTGAAACTCACAACGCTTCTCGGTGTGAT
>JAWOJY010000125.1:0-23118 GCA_033854515.1 Nitrospirota bacterium | reverse complement strand
ACCTCATCTCCACGAACGCGGCGAACACGGAGAATATCCTGGCCTGGCTCAAGCGGCACGCGGGGCAGGACGTCCGGATCGCGGACACGACCCAGACGACCGTCCAGGTGGCGCTCCAGGGACCGCGGTCGCTCCACATCCTCGAAGCGCTTACCTCCCATCATTTTCGAAAAATCAAGCTGAGGACCGTCAGAGCGGTCCCTCTGCTCGATACTTCCGTGCTCGTATCGCGCACGGGCTACACGGGAGAGCATGGCTACGAGCTTTTCGCGCCGGCAAACCTCGCGGAGAGCCTGTGGGACGCGATCATGAACGCCGGAAAAGAAATCGGCGTCGTTCCCTGCGGTATCGGGTGCCGCGATATCCTTCGTCTGGAACGGGGCCTCCCCATGTACGGGAACGAACTCGACGAAACGCGGACTCCGCTCGAAGCAGGACTGGGAGCGTTTGTAGATTTTAAAAAGGACTTTATCGGGAAGGAATCGCTGCTCAAACTCAAGACCGAGGGCGTCAAGCAGAAGCTCGTCGGATTCACGCTGCTGGACAAGAGCGTACCGCGCAGCGGCGGAAGCATCTTCTCCGAGAACCGCGAGATCGGAACGGTAACAAGCGGCGCTCTCTCACCTTATCTCCGCAAGGGCATCGGCCTCGGCTACGTCGTCAGCCGCTACGCCCAGCCCGGGCAGGAAATCGAGATAGAAATCCGGGACAAGGAAATCGCCGCAAAGATCGTGGACCTGCCGTTTTACAAGAAAAAATAGGGAACAGGCGTTATCTTCCCCACGTCTTCTCTTTCTACGGGGAGAAGGTCTGCCGGGCTGCACCAGCAATTATTGTTTGTGTATTCATTACTGAGTGTTGATGGTGAAGCTGTAATTCGAGACGGCGTTGCCTTTGAGTAAGATCAAAGTTTGTCCTGGTGTGATCGTGACATTGCTAATGTAATCCGTCGTGCTCGTGTAACTTAAATTGGTTGAAGGGAAACTGTATACGCTGAAATAGGTCCCCGAGGCCGTAGGCGTTATACTTGAATAAACCAGCGAAGTTAAACGTAACGAATTGTCGTAAATAAACAGGTCCGGATACCCTGATGTGGGTGTTGTGCTTACGCTCGAGATAAGACTGACTGTATATGTGCCTGATGAAATTGCCTCAGTGGTATACACTGTAAGCGCATCGACAGTGGATATACTGCCGCTAACGCCTGTTCCTGTAGGAGACGTGAACGTCGTCGTCGTAGGAGATGAAGCGATTGGCAATATTGATGTCCCCAGAGCGTTCGGAGCATTCGAAGACATCAACCTGAGGTCGTAAAATTGTTGATTATCTATTTTATTGATTCCGGGATTTGTGGTGGTTAAAACAACAACATAGTTACCAGAGGGATCCGCGGGACCAACGTCGAAATCAGCTTCGCAATAAAAGTTTCCAGTCGAGGTAGGATAAGAGGCCACAGCGTTTTGAGGTTGTGTCAGCGTAACCGGGGCTTCGTGGTTTTCAAACGCCGCCTGGCTCGTATACACTGCAAGTTGCAAATCTCCGGAAAAAAATTCAGCTCTCACCGTATAACTGATGGTACCGGTGGTGCTTGAGACAATGCCTCCCAAAGTGTAAAGACGCGAGCCGTTAAGGGGAACGTTTCCGATTGCTACGCCCGGCCCGTTGATGCCCAGGGTCCCAAAAGAGACCGTCTCTCCTTTACCTTTGCAGGCCATAAGCCCCAGGGACAACAACAGAACGATTGCGAGTTTAGCGGCAAATTTTATCAAAGCGGTTCCTCTCAAGCTATCTTTATTGTACTACGCTACGTCCGATACTCTAATGCAAAAAAGCTGCAGAGTCAAGAAATTTCAGGAACGCGATCGCAACCTCAGGTTCTCCGCCTATCTCCTGCCGCGCGGTGAGGAGAATCCAAATATTCCTTGAGCAAATCTTTAAAGTCTCTTGCGGCTGAATAATTCGTCATGCCCGTGTAAACGGGCATCCAGCAAAACTATTAAAAACCTGGATTCCCGCTTTCGCGGGAAAGACAGCGCGGAAGTCGGAAAATAACCGATCTCGATTTTTAGGCTTGAGTTATTTTTGATTTGGTAGTATAGTAAAACAATTGTTATATTGATATTTTTTATAAAAAAAACAGCTTTATTTTCGAGCCCTTAAATATCACCTACCAAGGATGCGACGAGTATGGATATGAAAAAAACAGTGATTCCTGTGAAAGGAATGACCTGCGTGAACTGCGCGGCGGCAATCCAGAAGGACATATCGAAACTTGTCGGCGTCAAATCCGCAAACGTAAACTTCGCCAATGAGAAGGCTGTGGTCGAGTTCGACCCCGCTGCCGTAGGGCTCGACAAGTTCATCTCGACGATCCACGAGCTTGGTTACCAGGCGGTCACCGAGCACGTCACGATCCCCGTCCTGGACCTCGACGCCTCGCGCGCGAAGGAACTGGAAGGCATCGTGTCCTCGATAGACGGGGTGCTCACGTCTACGGTGAACGCGGGCGCCGAGACTGTGGAAGTGGATTACATCCCCGGCCAGATAGGCCTGCGCGATATCCGAAGGACGATTGAAAAGTCGGGCTTTCGCCTTCCCAAACAGGAGGAGGGCCGCACCGCGCTCGACATAGAAAAAGAGGCGAGGGAGAAGGAGCTTGCGAAGCTCCGGAACAGGCTTGTCGTGAGCGCCGTCCTGTCCGCTCTTGTCCTCGTTGGGAGCTTCCAGGACATGCTCCCCTTCATCACCATCGTGCCGCGGCAGACCATGTGGATCATTCTTTTTCTGCTCGCCACGCCGGTACAATTCTGGGCAGGCAGGCATTTTTATCAGAACGCCTGGGCGTCGATCAAGCACGGCGGCACCAACATGAATACGCTCGTGGTGGTCGGCACATCGGCGGCGTATGGTTACAGTACGGTCCTCACTTTTTTCCCCGGAATCTTCGGCGCCCTTGGCCTCCACAGCGGAGCATACTACGACACTGCTTCGATCATCATCACCCTGATCCTGTTCGGCAAGTATCTCGAAGCAAGGGCCAAGTCCCGCGCGGGTGAGGCGATCAAAAAGCTCATGGGACTCCAGCCGCGGACGGCGCGCGTGGTGCGCGAAGGCCGGGAACAGGACATCCCCATCGAGGAAGTGGAAACCGGAGACCTCATCATCGTCCGCCCCGGCGAAAAAGTCCCCGTAGACGGCGTAATCAGGAGCGGCTACTCGTCGGTCGACGAATCCATGCTAACAGGAGAGAGTTTGCCCGTGGACAAGAAAATCAGCGACCCCGTGATCGGCGCGACGATCAACAAGACCGGGACTTTCACCTTCGAGGCCACAAAAGTGGGCAAGGACACCATGCTCAACCAGATCATCCGCATGGTCCAGGAAGCGCAGGGCTCCAAGGCGCCGATCCAGCGGCTTGCCGATTACATTTCGAGCATCTTCGTGCCCGTGGTCATCAGCATCGGCGTCATCACATTCGGTGTCTGGTACGTTTTCGGCCCTGCGGAAACGAAATTCACGTTCGCACTGCTCAATTTCATCGCCGTGCTGATCATAGCCTGTCCCTGCGCCATGGGTCTGGCGACCCCTACAGCCATCATGGTGGGCACGGGCAAGGGCGCGGAGCTCGGAATTCTCTTTAAGAACGCCGAGAGCCTGGAACGGAGTCACAAGATCGACACGATAGTGCTCGATAAGACCGGCACGCTCACCCGTGGAGAACCGAAGGTCACAGACATCATCGGCAACGGTATGAACCAGGAAGCGCTCCTCTTTTACGCTGCTTCGGCCGAGAAAGGCTCGGAGCATCCACTGGGCGAGGCCATTGTCCGCGCAGCGGCGGAAAAGGGGGCGGAAATCAGGACTGCCGATGAATTCCAGGCCTTTCCGGGCCACGGGGTAAGAGCGCGGCTAAACGGCCGCGAGATCACGCTGGGCAATGAACGGCTGATGGCGGACAGGGGCATAGATTTCGAGAAATTCTCCGCCGAGGCCGACCGCTTGTCTTCCGAAGGCAAGACGCCCATGTTCGTGGCCATAGACAATAAAGCGGCCGGGATCGTTGCGGTCGCCGATACGCTGAAGGAGCATTCCAGGGAGGCAGTGTCCGGGCTCAAAAAACTCGGGCTTGAAGTCGTCATGCTCACCGGAGACAACCGCCGCACCGCCCATGCCATCGCTGCGGAACTCGGTATCAGCCGCGTGATGTCCGAGGTGCTGCCGCAGGACAAGATGGACATGGTAAAAAAGCTCCAGGCCGAAGGCCGCGTGGTAGCCATGGTAGGCGACGGGATCAACGACGCCCCTGCTCTTACGCAGGCGGACGTGGGCATCGCGATCGGCACCGGCACCGACGTGGCCATCGATGCCTCGGACGTGACCCTGATCAAGGACGATCTGCGCGCCGTGGCGGAAGCCATGATGCTCTCGCGGAGGACCATGAAGACGATCAAGCAGAACCTGTTCTGGGCGTTCTTCTACAACGTGATCCTGATCCCGGTGGCCGGCGGAGTACTCTACCCGTTCTTCCGGTTCCTTCTGAACCCCATGATCGCCTCCGGTGCGATGGCTTTCAGCTCGGTGAGCGTGGTGTCGAATTCGCTGAGGTTGAGAAGGTTTCAGTAAATCAATTCTTGCCACGAAGACGCAAAGACACTAAGGAGAGACGCAAAGCACTCTTTACCGACGGTTAAAGAAGAATCTCTTGCTAAGAGTCTTCGTGTCTTTGTGGCAGAGCAGTTAAACGAGATGAAATTCATCGCCGATGTCATGCTTGGAAGGCTCGCGAAATGGATGAGGCTCCTCGGCTTCGACGTCCTCTATGGCCGGGCCATGACCGATAACGAAGTCATTCGCCTGTCTCTCGAGGACAATCGCGTCATCCTTACACGTGATACCGGGCTCGCCTCCCGCCCCCTCGCGTCAAAGCATCTCGTCATCACCAGCGACAAAGTACGAGAGCAGCTCAGGCAGGTCCTGGACGCCTTTCACATAGATACTATGCCGGGGCGGCTCACCCGCTGTTCCCTGTGCAACGAGCTTCTCGTCCCGATTGCCAAAGAGGAGGCAAAAGACATGGTGCCGCAGTATGTGTATGAGAAGAATGACAGCTTCCTGAGGTGCCGGAAGTGCGGAAAGATCTATTGGAAAGGGACGCACATAACCAGGATAGTTAAAGAGCTGGGATAAAAAAACCGGCCCGGTTTTAGGGGCCGGCTGTTTTAATTCGTCGATCACTCACATTGCCCAAAAATGGTAGGTCAATCCAATATCAACAGTCGTAACATTCGCATCCACGTCTGCAGGTATACCGAAATCATTTGAATCAAATGTTATTCTTGTCCATGTCACCCCTGTATTAAGTGAGAGCTCGGGTGACAGGTAAAAATCTATGCCAACGCCGGCCTGGGTGCCGCCGCCTTTAAAGGAACCGCTACTGTCACCCAATTCGTACGTGCCCACACCGAGCAATACATAGGGTTCGAAGCTCTGGCCCGTAAGTGGGAAATTAATCTTGGCATCAAGTTCGGCCCCGGTAAAATCCTGGTCAACAATTCCTAAACTGTTTGAGTGTCTGGTAATGAAAACGGAACCCTGAATTGCGAAGTACCTGTTGAAGCCATATCCCAGCCGCAGACCGAGACCTGCGCCTGTGTCCAAACTATTAATATAGACATCACTAGCAAAGTCTGAACTACTCCCAGAAATGCTGTTGATCGGGATATAGCCGCCAAGGTAAAATCCTTCCCTTGCCATCGCTGGGGAAGCGATGAGCATTAAGGCCAAGACCGCTAAAAAAAGTAACTTTTTCATTGAATCGCACTCCTTTCAAACTTTAGTGTTAAAAAAGCTGATCTAATGATATCAGAAGCGGCGTTCTTGTCAAGGTAAAATTATGGAGAAAAACCGGCAAAAAATTCAATTAAATCCGAATGATTTCAGCGCTCAGCTCTTTGCCAAGCTCCAGGATGACGACGGAATTGTAAGGTGCGTGGACAGTATCCGTGGGGCTGCCGGGATTCAGAAACATGACGTCTTCCACTCTTCCCCAGAACGGAGTGTGTGAATGGCCGTACACGATGAGATCAACGGAGTCGAATTCCTTCCTGATTCGCTCTTTTTGCTCGGCTATCTTGAACTTGCCGTGGATAAGGCCGACGCGGTAGCCCGCGATATCAAGGACCTTTTTGGGCGGAAGGGCGTGCAGGACTTCGCTTTCATCCATGTTTCCGGCAACGGCCTCGACCGGCGCGATGACCTTGAGTTCCTCGAGGACCGACAGTTGGACGATATCGCCTGCGTGGAGGATAAGCTCGACGTCCCTGAAAATATCGAAGATCACCGGCGGAAGCGCCTGAACGATTGTCGGAACGTGGGTGTCCGAAATAACTCCAACTTTCATGAAAAAGCCTCAATGCTGTAAGAGTTCCACCGCGAAGACACCAAGTCACGAAGCAGTGCTTTATGTCTTTGTGGTTAAATTAATTTCCTCTTTAACTCTTCTTCAATATGCTCAATGCCGATCTCGACCTGTTCCTTTGTCTGCATATTGCGCAGGATCGCCCTGCCCGAGCCTACTTCCTGCTCCCCCATGATCAGCGTGTAGCCTGCGCCGGATTTATCGGCTTTCTTCATCTGGCTCTTGAGGCTGCTGCCCGTATAATCCGTTTCAACACGGACACCTGACTGCCTGAGATTATGGATGAGCGGAAGGACAAGTTTTGCGGCATCCGCGCCGAGCGCGGCTATGAAAAGCGCGGGGCGGAGCGGTTTCAGGTCCTTCGTATCCATGAGAGAGATCGTCCGCTCCACGCCGAGCGCAAAGCCGATTCCCGGCGTTGCCGGCCCTCCGATCTCCTCGACCAGCCCGTCATACCTGCCGCCGGCCGCCACCGTGTTCTGCGCGCCGGCATGCCCCATGACGAGCTCGAAGGTCGTGCGGGTATAGTAATCGAGCCCGCGCACGAGCCGGGGGTTGACCTCGAAAGGTATGCCGAGCTTCCGCAAACCTTCCTCGACAATGCGGAAATGCATCTTGCAGGCGTCGCAGAGATAGTCGAGCATGACCGGTGAGTCGCCGAACTTGTCGGCGTCCACCTTGCAATCGAGCACGCGAAGAGGATTGGTCTCATACCGGCGCCGGCAATCCGTGCAGAGCGTGGGAAGCTTTGCCTGAAGATATTTCTTGAGCGCATCACGGTACGCTCCCCTGCACGCTTTGTCGCCGAGTGAGTTGAGCTGGAGCGTGAGGCCGGAAACGCCCAAACGTGCGTAGAGCCCGTGGAGCATCGACAGAATTTCCACATCGATGTGCGGATGATCGATGCCGAGGGATTCGACGCCGATCTGGTAGAACTGGCGGAACCTCCCTTTTTGCGGCCGTTCGTGACGGAACATGGGTCCCATATAATAGAGCTTCGTCAGTGCATGGTCGGCGTACATCTTGTGCTCGATGAACGCGCGCACGACGCCTGCCGTGCCCTCGGGCCTGAGGGTGATTTTTCTGCCGTCGCGGTCCTCGAAGGTGTACATCTCCTTTTCGACGATGTCCGTGGAAGCGCCGATGCTCCGTGCGAACAATTCGGTGTACTCGAAGACGGGGACGCGGATTTCGGAAAACCCGTAGTCCTCGAAAATCTTCCTCGCCGTCGCCTCGAGGCGCTGCCAGGAAGGCACGTCCTCCGGCAGTATGTCCTTGACTCCCTTGATCGCCTGAATCGCCATTCAAACTCCTGTATTGTTGATCACCTGGGCCACGCCCGTCATCCTGACTCCTACCTTGAGCGGTACGGCGATCATGGATTTCGTACGGTAACCCGTGGCATCGTCGTGGCCGCGATAAAATCTGGGGTGCCGATAGAGGTTTCCCGTCCCGGGCAACGGTGCGATTTCCGCCCGGTTTGAGTCTGAACTTCTGTTTCAGCTTCTCGCCCACTGACCCGAGGTCCACCTGATACACGAGCTCGTTCGTCTTTTCATCGATGAGCATCGAGCTCGATACATCGGCGTTCATCACCTGCTTCGAGATGGTCAGACGTTTTCGGGTATCCGATCAAGGTCGGGCGGCGAGATGATAAGTCCATTCACATCGATAAGTGTCGACAGACGCCTGATCTTCTGCTGCCCGCCGGAAGATGTCGGTCTCCTGTGCCGTGAATCAGACAATAACATAACAGGTTGACGGCGGTCAACCATAAATTGAGAAGACAAAAATCAGGAGTCAGACTCTTGCCATCTACCATCTTGGAACCCGTGACCTGTTATCTGTCTTCTGTATTCTGTCCTCTGAGCATTCTGATGCGTTCCACCACAGGGGGGTGCGAATAATAGAATTTCGCGTAGAGCGGGTGAGGATGCAGGTTGGAGAGGTTCTCGCGGGAGAGTTTAACGAGGGCCGAAGCCAAGATTGACGGCATGCCTGTCAGTTCCGAGGCGAACCGGTCCGCTTCTCGTTCATCCCTTCTGGACAGGTGGCTGAACAGGGGTGTAAAAGGAAACGTGACCAGAGAACCCAGAAATCCGAGGATTACGATTTTGGCGTAGAAGGACGCCTGCGTCAGGCCGAGCAGTCCCGTCAGCCCTTTCCACTGAAGGAGTTGATACGCAGCGAACGTTGCCACGAGCGCAAGTGCCTCGGTCATTACGATCCGTTTCAGAACGTGCTTCTTTTTCCAGTGTCCGACCTCGTGGGCGAGAACGGCAAGGATCTCTTCATGATTCATCTGCTCTATGAGCGTATCGAAGAGAACGATCCGTTTCACCTTACCGATGCCGGTAAAGTAAGCGTTGGAATGTCGGCTCCTCCGTGAAGCGTCCACCTGGAACACGCGGCTCACTCTCAGCCCTGCCCGTTCCATGAGCGAACGTATCCTGTCCTCGAGGCCTTCCGCCTTGACCGGCTCGAACTTGAAGAAAAGAGGCTCGATGATGTACGGGGAGATATACATTACGAAAAGACTGAATACGAGGAAAAATCCCCATACCCAGAGCCACCACCACGCGGGACTGATATGAATGAGAAAAAGAGCTGTCGAAATAACTATTGCGCCGAGAACAGTAGAAATAGCGGCGGATTTTACCAGGTCGGTGAACCACAACTTGAGGGTCATGGTATTGAACTCGTACCGGCTCTCAATCCTGAAATTCCGATAAAGGCTGAAAGGAATGTCGATAAGGGTTTGCGCGTACAGCAGAAAAAGGAAAAAGAGCACGCCGCCCAGAATGAAGGAGCCTGTGAGCGTCGAAAGCCAGCGATCATAAATCCCGATAACTCCGGCGAAAAGGAATATGATGATAATTATGTCCCCTGCAACGGACTCGAAAATGCCGGCGCGGCTCGATTCGAATGTGTATTCGGAGATTTTTCCCAACACCGCCGGGTCAACCGCCCCCTGAAGCTCCGGCGGAACAATGTGGCCGTGCTTCTTCAAATAGGACAGGTTTAAGTATTTGAGCCAATAGCCGATTGCAAGAGTGAGAAGGTACAAAAAAAGCAGCAACAAAACCATATTTCATATGATACAGAGAATTGAAACTAAAATCAAGGTGGGCAGATAGATATGTCAGTGGACTTGCGATTTCATACCGGACGATGCCGTAAAAGAGTGTAAAAACAGGTACCAGGATAAGGGGTCCAGAGGCGGGCTTCTCGTGAAAGAGACCGATTGCGCATGATGAATTTACCGTTTTTTACGGCTGACTCAGGAGGGCGTATAAAGACAAGGCGTCCCGATGTCCTTTGAAGGAAAACCCGACTTTAGTCGGGCATCGAGACGCCTTAATGGCAACACTGTTATGATGATGGTTTCTCAACCTGGCCCCGAAGTTTTAACCCACACTCTTCTAAGACCGGAAGCATCGTGCTGGTAGACTCTATACGCGGCACACAAACCTGATGATCGGGGGGAGGTTGCCGCCGTTGCATCTGCTTCTTGCTTATCAGCGTGTGAACAGTATCGCCTTTACTTAAGAATAGCAAGCAGCGGAGATTTGTCAATCCATCCAAAGTTGTATTTAATCGCGAGTGCAGAAATTTACGAATGTGACAAAAGGGCGATGGCCTTCGTTCTGCTTTTTACATTCAGTTTCTTATAAACACGATAAAGATGGGTCTTTACCGTCCGTTCGCTGATGCTACTCTTATCGGCGATTTCTTTGTTCGTCGCGCCCTGAAGGACCATGGTAAGCATTTCCATCTCCCTGCTCGTAAGAGGCGGAAGTCCCGGAACATGAGCCTGCAACGTTTCGGGAAGAAGCATAGGCTTCGAAATCGCCTTTTCAAGTATCCTGCGCTCAGCCCATATTTCGCCTGAGTGCACGGCACGAACCGCCCTCTCGATGATAACCGGAGAGTCCGTCGCCCTTATATACCCCCTGACCCCTGTCTTGATGTCGGATATCAGATTTTCATCCTGCAGATGGTTCTGAAGGAGGAGTATGACCCTCGCCTTCGGTGTCTTGGCCTGCACAGAATGTATGAAGCGCAGGAGCGTGCGCTGCTTCAAAACATCGGGGTTCAAAATAATGATATGGGGATCGAGCGATCCAAGTTGTTTGATCGCCGACTCCCGTGTGGATACAACCGAGATGATTTCGAACTCCTCCTGTTTTTTGAGCGCCGCCGACAAAGCATCAATCTGGCTTTGATTATTGTCGACTATCATTATGCGAGTATTTCCTGTAGTTCCCACTTTTCCCACCCCCTGGAAAGAATTTTTGCAATATTTTGCTATCTCATAAAAATGTCTTATAATATCTTTAGTATAATTGTAGAGTGAGATGTTCTTATTGTCAAGATGTCCCAACAAAAATGGGTAACTTTTTTGGTAATATGGTCAGGAAGGACGTCCATAATACTAAAGTTTTAAAAGTATCTGATTATATTATAATATATTGATCCCGAAGACCTGCAGCATTTTTCCAAGAAGTGAAACCGGAAGACCCACAACGTTAAAATAGCACCCTTCGATCTTCTCTACTAGGAGAGATCCTTTCTCCTGAATCCCGTAAGCGCCTGCCTTATCGAGCGGCTCCCCTGTCGCGACATATGATGCTATCTCTTCGGGAGTAAGCTTGCGAAACCAGACCTTGGTCCAGGCTGTCCGCGCGAGTGTTTTTCCGGACTGTGAATCTATGACCACAAGCCCAGTGATAACGTAATGCATCTTACCAGAAAGCAATTCGAGCATCCTCATCGCATCTTTCGCGTTTGCAGGTTTGCCGAGAATCGCGTCGCCGAGCACCACAATGGTATCCGCTGCAACCACGATCCCCGTACGTGACCTCTGGGCCACGGCCCGCGCCTTCTCCAGGGCGACACGGACAGCATATGCTTCAGGCTGCTCTCCGGGAAGGACCCTTTCATCGACGTAGGCCGGGTCTGTTGTAAACGCCAGGCCTATCTGACGAAGAAGCTCCCTCCGTCGTGGAGAATTGGAGGCGAGAATGATGGGGTGATTTATCATGACTAAAGATAAGCTGAAACGCCGCAGGAAGTCAAGAATCTTCGGTATGAAGCGATGAACAAGACTGCCGCATTACGGCGAAAAGGATCGATATGAAGTTGCCCAAGGGGACTCCTCTCAACTTCCGGCAATACCGGTCTTCCTCGCAGCCTCGGCCACCGCATGGGCCACTGCCTCGACCACCCTTTTATCGAAGATACTCGGTATGATATAGTCTTCGGTGAGTTCGTTTTCTCTGACCCTATGGGCGATGGCCCTGGCGGCTGCGAGCTTGACCTCCTCGCTCACCCCTTTCGCCTTTACATCGAGAAGCCCTCTGAAAATGCCCGGAAAGCTTAGCATATTGTTGATCTGGTTCGGGTAATCGGACCTGCCGGTCGCGAGCACCCTTGCGATGGGCAGTGCCTCTTCAGGCGCAATCTCCGGTTCGGGGTTGGCAAGGATGAAGAGTACGGGGTTCTTTGCCATACCCCGAATGTCGTCGGGAGTGATAATATGCGGAGCCGACAAACCGATGAAAATATCCGCCCCTTTCATGGCGTCCGATATGTTTCCCTTCACTCTCCTCGGATTCGTGTGATCTGCCAGCATTTTCTTGTAGACATTCATGTCCTGTCGACGCCCCTTATAAATCGCTCCATTTCTATCGCAGACAACGATATCTTTTATGCCGGAGGCCCTGAGAATGAGCGTGGTCGCCGTGCCCGCTGCACCGGCCCCGACAACAACGACCCGGAACTTTGTGAGGCTTTTTCTGAATAATCGCGACACATTTATGAGCGCCGCGAGCACTACAACGGCCGTCCCGTGCTGGTCATCGTGAAGCACAGGTATGTCGAGTGTCTGTCGAAGCTTCTTTTCGATCTCGAAACACCGTGGCGCCGAGATATCCTCGAGATTGATTCCTCCGAACGAAGTCGAGATGTTCCTGACCGTACTGATGATTTCCCGTGGGTCTTTGGTATCGAGAATGATGGGAAAGGCGTCGATCGCCGCAAACTCCTTGAAGATCATCGCCTTCCCTTCCATGACCGGCAATGCCGCCTCCGGCCCGATGTCGCCCAACCCGAGTACGGCGGTCCCGTCCGTTACAATCGCGACCGAATTGCCCTTGATCGTATACCGGTAGGCGAGATCGGGATGCTCGTGAATGGTCTCGCATATCCTGGCTACGCCGGGCGTGTAAACCTTCGAAAGGTCATTCCGATCCCTTACGGGTATCTTGTTGTGAATCTCTATTTTCCCCCCCAAGTGGACAAAGAACGTATGGTCCATGACCCGGAGGACCTTTACGCCCTTCACCGCCCGAATGGCGCGCACGATATCCTGTTCATGCTGCTCGTTGCGGGCATTCACCGTAATGTCACGGATAATTTTATTCCTTTCAGCCCTGACGATATCTATGGAACCCAGGTCGCCCCCAGCGCGACTGATGGCCGTGGCTATCTGGGCGAACATCCCGATCTGGTTCCGTATCTCCGCCCTGATGGTTATGCTATAACTCGGACTCGGCAATGGTGACATTTTGACTCATCTCCCGGTTTCATGATAATGTCCCCTGACTGAAGTGCTTCACTGTATGAGTATAAATTTATCTAAAAATCGTAGTATTACTACATTGTATCATAATTGCCGTTAAGCCGTCCCGTTTTTTCCTGAGAGAGATAGTGCTATGAACAGCCGTGTTCGAAATGCAGGACAAGTGAAAGACTCTGGATCAGGATGCTCAGGTGTGAAGATTATTGAGCAGTCCGTGACCGTATGAGGCATCGGGTTTGCGAGCCGACCACGTACGCCGGCCTTTTTCCAGCGCGGCGCAACAACTGCTGAAAGGACATGAAGAGGATGTGACAGATTTATGGCCTATCGGCGGGCTTAACGGGAATACGCGTTACGACATGCACACTTCTGCTCCGCGCTTGAGGGCATTTTCGTTCAAGGGGATGAGTGAGTGCCTTCTTGCAGGGAGCACCTGTTTAAGGGCGGCAAGCACCGACTCGAGGGCTACGACGCCGGTCTTCTTGAGAAATGCGCCGAGCATCACCATGTTTGATATGCGGATGTCGCCGAGACTTTCGGCGATGTCGTTTGCCTGCACCTCTATCCTGGTGATGTCGCTGCGTGTCGGAGAGCCGTGAACGAGCGAGGTATTCAAAAAAATCTGACCTCCCTGTTTGATTCGTGTTTCGAATTTCTTGAACGATGCTTCGTTGAATATCATCATGGCGGAAGGGTTCTGGACAACCGGAGACCCTATCTCGTCGCTCGAGATGATGACGGTGCAGTTCGCGGTTCCGCCCCTGATTTCGGCGCCATAGGATGGGAACCAGGTTACATGCTTGCCTTCGAGCATCCCCGCATAGGCAAGAAGTTTTCCGGCAAGGAGCACGCCCTGGCCGCCGAAACCTGCAATCATGACGTCCTGATACATAGCAACTCCATTTATTCTCGCCACGAAGACACGAAGGCACCAAGAAGACTTTGTCTCCTTGTGGCGTGGTGACAAAAGACAATTTTGATATCGACTTTTCAGTTTTACATCTGACTTCTGACTTCTGACTTCTGACTTCTATCTTTATACACCCCGAGCGGGTAATGTTTCATCATGTGGTCCCGCACCCACTCCACTGCCTGCTTGGGCGTCATGCCCCAGTCCGTGGGGCACATGGAAAGCACTTCGACGAATGAGAAACCGGCGCCGTCGATCTGGTTCTTGAACGCTTTCTGGATCGCTTTTTTCGCGGAAAGAGCGTTCTTGGGGCTATCTACGGAAACGCGTTCGATATATACGGGGCCGTCGAGCGTTGCAAGCATTTCACACACCTTGAGTGGATTTCCCGCGCTTTTTACATCTCTACCGCCCGGAGTCGTCGTAGTCTTCTGGCCCGGAAGCGTGGTCGGCGCCATTTGGCCGCCGGTCATGCCGTAATTTCCGTTGTTCACAAAAATGACGGTGATGTTTTCACCCCGCGCCGCGGCGTGGATTATCTCGGCCGTCCCAATGGCGGCAAGATCGCCGTCTCCCTGGTAGCTGAAGATGACCGCTTCCGGCCGTGAACGTTTCATGCCCGTGGCAACGGCAGGCGGCCTGCCGTGAGGCACCTCGACCATGTCGATATCGAAGTAGTCGTAGGCGAAGACCGCGCAGCCGACCGGCGCGATGCCGATCGTCCGGTCGCGTATTCCGAAGCGGTCAATCGTTTCCGCTATCATACGGTGAAGAATTCCATGACTGCAGCCGGGGCAGTAACGAAACGGTGTGTCTTTGAGGCAGGCAGGTCTTACGAAAACTTTTTTCATCGTTCACCTTGGATAAGAGTAATAAAAATCCCTTGACAATAAAGCCCCTACTCTGTTATCTTATCGCTCTACAAAACAAGCGACCATGCTGCCGAGGTAGCTCAGTTGGTAGAGCAGAGGCCTGAAAAGCCTCGTGTCCGCAGTTCGATTCTGCGCCTCGGCACCATCCTTTTTCTCCCACGGTAAGACGGCAATTCTATCGCAGACCATTAAATTTTAAATCTTGAATCTTGAGTGAAAACGCACGTGCGTTTTCCACGGAACAGCTACTCCCTGTCGAATAGCCCCAGCTGGGCCATTTGGTCCCACGGAAATGCAACCGGATATTCCCCGTCGAAACAAGCGGCGCAGTAATTACTCGGGAATGGGACCACTTTTTTCATCCCCTCCGGACTGATATACCCCAGTGAGTCCGCCGTGATATATTTTCGGATCTCTTCAACAGTATGGGTGGATGCGATGAGCTCCTGCCGCGTCGGCATATCGATACCGTAGAAACAGGGATAAGATGTCGGCGGCGAGCTGATACGCATATGGACCTCCGCCGCACCGGCGTTACGAATCATCTTGATGATCTTTTTGCTCGTCGTTCCTCGGACGATGGAATCGTCCACGACGACAACGCGCTTGCCTCTGAGGGCGTCCTTGACCGGATTGAGCTTGATCTTGACGCCGAAGTGCCTGATACTCTGCTGCGGTTCAATAAAGGTGCGGCCCACATAGTGGTTCCTGATGAGGCCCGTATCGAAGCGGATACCCGCTTCTTCGGCATAACCGAGGGCCGCGGGAACTCCGGAATCAGGAACGGGTATTACTACGTCCGCTGGAACGCCTGTTTCCCGGGCGAGCTGCCTGCCGAAGTTCTTTCTGATCGTGTATACATTCTGGCCGAACACCATGCTGTCCGGGCGTGCGAAATAGATGAATTCGAAGATGCAGTGGGACGGATCTGCCTGCCTGAACGGAAAAGAGGAATGAACCCCATCCTTGTTGATGACGACCATCTCGCCGGGCTCGACGTCCCGCATATATCGCGCCTCGATCAGGTCGAAGGCGCATGTTTCGGACGCCAGCACGTAGGCACCGTCGAACTCTGCAAGCGAAAGCGGCCGGAACCCGTTCGGGTCGCGTACGGCGATCAATTCGTTTTCCGTGATGAGAAGAAGGCTGTACGATCCCTGCACGTGGCTTAGGGCGTCGACGATACGTTCGTGCAGCGTCGCCATGCGTGACTGGGCTATCAGGTGCACGATCACTTCAGTATCCGTGGTAGTGACGAATATCGATCCATAGGCTTCCAGTTCGTCTTTAAGGATGCCGGCATTCACCAGGTTGCCGTTATGGGCGACTGCAAGACTGCCGAGTGCAAAGTTCACCATGATAGGCTGGATGTTGATTGCGAAGCTTCCCCCCGCGGTCGAATAGCGGTTGTGCCCGATGGCCATGTGGCCGGGTAGCTTCTTGATCCGCTCTTCAGTGAAAATGTCGGCCACGAGCCCCATAGACTTTTCTGCGTAGAGTCGCTTGCCGTCGGACGACACGATGCCCGCCGACTCCTGGCCACGATGCTGGAGCGCATAGAGCCCGAGGTAAGTAAGGTTTGCCGCGTCCGGGTGGCCGAAGATTCCGAATACGCCGCATTCTTCGTGTAATTTGTCGAACATAATCCACACCAAGCCTTTTTGGCCACAATGACATCAAGACACTAAGAAAATAAACGTTCACGTCTCTCTTCGCGCCTTTGCGTCTTCGTGGCAGAACAGTTACTTCCTCTTTTTGAAGACCCTCTTAAAGATATAATCAACCCTGCGCAGATGGTGTTTCAGGTCAAAGCAGGCATCGATCTCCCCGCTGCTCAGATATTTCTTGATATCGGGGTCGCTTTTCAGGCGCTGCTTGAAATCACCGCCGCTCCTCCATACATCCATGGCGTTTCGCTGGACGTATTTATACGCGGTCTCGCGCGTGAGCCCTTTCTTCACGAGTTCCAGCATCACGGACTCGGAATAAAACAGCCCGCGCGACAGGTCCATGTTCCGCTTCATGTTCTCCGGATACACAATCAGCCCGTCAATCAAGCTGGTAAACCTGTTCAGAACATAATCGATCAATACGGTGCTGTCCGGAACGATGATCCTCTCCACTGAAGAATGACTGATATCACGTTCGTGCCACAAGGCCACGTTCTCCATCGCCGCCAGGGCGTTCGCCCTCACTACCCGGGCGAGCCCCGAAAGGTTTTCGGCGGATACGGGGTTACGTTTGTGGGGCATTGCCGACGACCCCTTCTGGCCCTCGGAGAAGTATTCTTCAGCCTCGAGCACCTCGGTACGCTGCAGGTGCCGGAGCTCAACGGAGAATTTCTCGATGGAAGAAGCGATGAGCGCAAGGGCGGCCAGATATTCTGCATGACGGTCGCGTTGAACTACCTGGGTCGCGGCAGGCTCGGGCTTAAGGCCAAGCTTGCGGCAGACGTAGTTTTCAACGAAGGGATCAATGTTCGCAAACGTGCCGACGGCCCCCGACATCTTGCCCACGCTGATCACGTCCCTGGCGCGGACCATGCGTTCAAGGGCACGTCCCATCTCTTCGTACCAGAGCGCCATCTTGAGGCCGAAGGTGACCGGCTCCGCGTGCACGCCGTGGGAACGGCCGATCATGACCGTGTCTTTATGACGAAAGGCTTTTTTCTTGAGAACTGCCTGGAGTGCGCGGATATCGCTGATGATGATATCCGACGCCTCGCGCATAATGAAAGCGAGCGACGTATCGAGCACGTCCGAAGATGTAAGCCCGAAATGGATATACCGGGAATCCGGCCCGACCCTCTCACCCACGGCGGTAAGAAAGGCTATAACATCGTGCTTGACGGTTTTTTCGAGTTCGTCGATCCGCTTGACGGTGAAGGCTGCCCTTTTTTTGATGTTCGCGAGCGCCTTTGCCGGGATCAGCCCCAGTTTTGCATTCGCCTCGCACGCGAGGAGTTCGACAGCGAGCCATGAACGATACTTGTTCTCTGGTTCCCAGAGGCCGGCCATTTCCGGCCTGCTGTAACGGGGTATCATAAAACTTCTCCTCCGGTCGTTTGCATTATTCTTTCAGCAGAAGGGAGCACTTCTCGAATGCGTCGGCGTCCGGCGCGATCAGGGAAACGTCGAAGGGGCGCCCGGCAGCGCCGTCCAGCAACCCGTCGCGGAGGGCGGACACTACTGCGTCATACGATAAACCGGACACCTGAAAGCATTCGAGCGTCGCCTTTCGGATTCCTGCGCCGAGCGCGCTCGACGCGGCAGCCCGGGCGGCGCTCCGTACAGATGCGGAAGAAAAGTCTTTTCGAGAGCCCAAGCCTATCATGAAAATTTTTTGTGCCGGAATCTTGCCCCGTGATGTCAACAGGGCTACGTCGCCGAGCGTACCTGTCAGTTTGTTCTGTATGATGAGGCCGGACAAAGAACCGCAGAGCAACCAATCGAGCTCGCCGGCGAGTCCCTTCAGAGGCCGGACGTCATTATGGAATCCCACGATCAGCGCTTCCGCGTCTATTTTTTTTATGTCCTGTAAGATAACGTTCAAAATCACGCAATAGCACCGGAATCACTCCCGGTTTTTCCTCTTTCCGCTTTTCCGACCAGCCGCGCCACACTGTCCAGTATGCCGTTCACGAACGAGCCGGATTCCTCGGTCCCGAATTTTTTTGCTATCTCTATCGCTTCATTGATCGTCACGCTGGCGGGAATGTCCATACGGTAGAGTAGTTCGTACACCGCCATGCGGAGCACGTTACGGTCGACGGCGGCCATCCGGTCAAGGCTCCAGTTCTTCGCGCAGGAGCCGATCTGTTCATTGATCTTCTTGAGATGTTTATATGTCCCTTTTACGATTTCCTCTGCGAATTCCCGCACCTCGTCATCGGGCGCGTACTCCGACCAGAAATTCTTGAAGAGGGTGACTGACGGCTTGTCTTTTCTAACGTCGAGTTGAAAAAGTATCTGGAGCGCGTACTCCCTGGCCTTGCGTCTCTTCATATGAATAATCTGCTGTCCGCCACTCCGTGCAGCCGTGCCCTTATGATGAGGGCATTTGCCTCATGAGATTAGCCATCTCTATGGCAGAGAGGGCGGCGTCCCAGCCTTTATTACCGCTTTTGGTGCCGGCGCGCTCAACCGCCTGCTCGATGGTATCGGTGGTCAGAACGCCGAAAATGACCGGCAGTCCTGATTCCACGGAAACCGCCGCAACGCCTTTGCTCACTTCTGCGCTCACATACTCGAAATGCGGAGTTGCCCCACGGATCACGGCGCCGAGGCAGATCACCGCATTGTACTTCCCGGACCGGGCAAGGACCTTGGCGGCAAGCGGTATTTCGAACGATCCCGGAACCTTGACGATTTCGATATCACTTTCCGACGCGCCGTGCCGAAGCAGGGCATCAACGGCCCCGTCCAGAAGTTTTCCGGTTATAAAATCGTTAAACCGTGCCGCGACGATCCCGAATTTCAAGCCCTTCGCCGTCAAATCCCCTTGAATCAGTTTCGGCATTTCGTCCTCCCATAGCTGTATAACTAACATCGATGAGTCTCGATTACGCCGTCCGTTTTGTTTAGCAGGATGCGTCGTGTATAGAGCATAGCGTTTTGCGGTTCACTGCCCTCCGCTCCACGCCCTTTGCGTCTTCTGCTTATACCTTCTCGAGCATGTGGCCGAGTTTGCTCTTCTTTACTTTGAGGTAGTGGACGTTCTTGGGGTGCGGATGCATTTCTATCGGCACCCGTTCAACCACGGTCAGGCCGTAGCCTTCGAGGCCGATGATCTTTTTTGGGTTGTTCGTGAGAAGCCTGATCTTGCGTACGCCGATGTCGCGGAGAATCTGTGCCCCGACACCGTAATCCCTGAGGTCGGCCTTGAAGCCGAGCGCGAGATTGGCCTCGACCGTGTCTTTGCCCTTGTCCTGGAGTTCGTACGCCTTGAGTTTGCCCTCGAGGCCGATGCCGCGGCCCTCCTGTCGCATATAGAGGATTACCCCCTTGCCCGCCTCATCGATCATCTTCATGGCGTTGTGGAGCTGCTCGCCGCAGTCGCAGCGGAGCGAACCGAAGACGTCGCCGGTAAGGCACTCAGAATGCACGCGTACGAGGACTTCGTCCTCCGGGCGGATATCTCCTTTTACCAGTGCGATGTGGCTTTGCCGGTCAATGTCATTTGCGTAAAGAATCGCCATAAAATCGTTACCGTAACTCGTCGGGAGCTTGGTGACCGCAACCCTGCGGACAAGCGATTCTTTTTTGACCCGGTATGCTATGAGGTCCTTGATCGTAATGATTTTCAGGCCGAATTTTTTTGCAAATTCCATAAGCTGCGGCACGCGCGCCATGGTGCCGTCATCGTTCATGATCTCGCAGATTACACCTGCGGGATGAAGACCGGCAAGCCGCGCCAGATCCACCGAGCCTTCGGTCTGGCCCGCCCGCTGAAGCACGCCGCCCGGCCTCGCCCGGAGCGGGAATACATGTCCCGGCCTCGCCAGGTCTTCCGGCCCGCGCTTGGGATCGATGGCCGTCCTGATCGTCGTCGCCCGGTCGGCGGCGGAGATGCCCGTGGTAACGCCCTTTTTGGCTTCTATGGATATGGTAAACGCCGTGCCGAAGGAAGAGGTGTTGTCCGTCGTCATCATCGGAAGCTGGAGTTCTTCCACGCGCCCGGGCGTGAGGGAAAGGCAGATGAGGCCGCGGCCGTATTTAGCCATGAAGTTGATGGCCTCAGGTGTCACTTTCTCGGCCGCCATAGTCAAATCGCCCTCGTTTTCCCGGTCTTCGTCATCGACGAGGATGATCATCTTTCCCCTTTGTATGTCCTCAATGGCCTCATCAATCGTGTTGAATTTCATTGCAACATCACCCCTTCTAAAAAAACCAAATCTCTTATGCCCCATCAATTCAAAATCCGAAAATAGGACCGGCTCCCTTGGATTTCATTTGAATCTTGGCACCCGCACTTTTTCAAGCAAATCCGGCTTTCTTGAGGAGTTCGAGGTTCACGCTTCCCTCCATTCTCCCGGACAGAAGCCTTTCCACATATTTGCCGATGATATCCGTTTCCAAGTTTACACTGTCCCCTGCTGCCTTGAAACCGAGCGTGGTGAGTTTAGCGGTATGAGGGATCATAGCGATGGAAAATCCGTATTTATCAACATCCGCCACCGTGAGGCTTATGCCGTCGACGGCAATGGAGCCTTTTTTGATCACGTACCGAAGCGCCCTATCCGGCGCCTCGATGAACACCCGCCAAGAATTTCCTTCTTGCCTTTTTTCCCGGACGCGGCCGACGGCATCGACATGTCCGGTGACGAGATGTCCGCCGATCCGCGCGGAGAGCTTGAGCGCCCGCTCGAGGTTGACCATCTGCCCGATCCGGAGTTCTCCCAGGTTCGTGATCTTCAGGGTCTCGGGGGCCACATCCACCGAAAATTCAGCCTTCCCTATATCGACGACGGTAAGACAGACGCCGTTCACGCAGATGCTGTCGCCGATGGCGGTGCCTTCGAGCACCACTGACGCCGATACCGAGAGCCGTGCAGCCCTTGCTTCGCGCCGGAGCGCTTTCACGCTCCCCATTTCTTCTACGATACCGGTGAACATGTACAACAATTCTCCCCGCCGCGACGTAAAAAGTTCCTCGCGCGAGACGCGCAAAACCTTGAGAGAAACGCGTTCTCACTTATTCGCCGCAGTGCCGAATGGTGCCGCTCGACGCAGCGGCGGGATTAACGAAGCAATAAGGCTTACTTCAGAAGCGGCAGGAGCACGATCTCGATCCTGCGGTTCTTTTGCTTCCCCTCATCGGTATCATTCGAGGCAACGGGCTGGTATTCGGAATACCCCGTGGCCGAGAGCAGCTTCGGGTCGATGCCGCCGGATTCCTGGAGGTACCTGACGACCTCGGTGGCGCGAGCCGTAGAAAGCTCCCAGTTCGTGGGGAACTTGGCTTTGAGTGAACTGACGATCTTGACGTTGTCCGTATGGCCTTCGACCTGGATCCGTTTATCTTTTACATCCTTGAGGATTGCGGTCACCTTGTCGAGTACCGCTTTGCCTTTTTTGCCGATTTCCGCGCTGCCCGAAGGGAAGAGGATCTTATCGACCATGGTCATGGTGAGGCGGTTCTTCATCTCGGTGATCTGTATCTGTCCCTCCTGGATCTCCTTTTCAAGCTTTTTCGTGAGGTCCTGGTACGTTTGGGTGGTCTTTTCGAGCTGCTCTGCCTTTTCGGCCCTGGACGACAGATCACTAACCTTGGCCTGGAGGGCATCCTTGTCCTCCTGGAGAGATTCCTTGTCTTTCTGGAGAGCCTCGTTTTCTTTCTTGAGCGTATCCACATCGGCAGCGAGTTTCTTTACCTGTCCGTCCAGATCGCCCTTTTGCGCGCTGAGAGTCTCCACCTGTTTGTTCAACAGGTCATACTTTGCCGACGAAACACATCCTGACATCAATAATAAGGCAAGCGACGGGAAAACAATACTTTTTTTCATCAGGCCCTCCTTAGTTATTGCAGGAAGTTTACAAGCAAACAAGCACGGTTATAATAACTTCAGCGGGGTTTATTGTCAAGAATATAATACGAAAGAGGGGTATAAAAGCGGGGTTTTACAGCTTGTTCATCCTCAACGCTATGTTCAGGTTCACATTTCCCGCGCTCGCCCGCAGGGGAACAACAAGAGTCTCGAGATTCATGCCCCCGGCCGAGAGATGGGAACCCGTAAAAATGAGCGGCGGTGTGAGTCTAAACGTGAAACCCTGTTCATTGAGAATGGTTACGGCTTTCGATACCATGAGGTTTGCCAGTTCCATGAGGGTATCGTGGGCAAGATGAGTGAGTTCCTGGAACGGCTCCTGATTCATGATGCCGGCCATGGCAAGGGCTGTGTCATTGTCCATTTCAAGAATTACGCGGCCCTCTACTTCTCCCGCCAACCCGATCATCGTCATGACTTCTTTGTCCGCCGGAACATCCTGGCGGAGTTCCATCAGGCCGCGCTCGACCGGCGCACCGGTACAGGCGGTCAAGACCGATACGGCAGATTCTATAAACGGATTGATATAATCAAGGCGCATGGTTCGGCACAAATCCTAAATCCCGATTTCTAAATCCTAAACAAATCTCGATCGACTGAAATCAAATCGTTCCATACATTAAAATTTTTGATATTATTAAGAATTTGGTAATTATAAAAGATTTGGCACTAAATTACAGAGCTTACTAACAAGCAGCGGAAAGATATTCTGATGCCTGTTATTATATCTAAATTCCATCTCCTTTAGGTACAGGGGAAACTTCTCCTTGGAGACGCCATGGAATTTGA
>JAWOJY010000124.1:0-39147 GCA_033854515.1 Nitrospirota bacterium | reverse complement strand
GAATTGCCCTACAATCGCCCCGATCGAATTGGATTGCAATGTCGTAGGGGCGACCCGGCGGGTCGCCCCTACATTATTTAAAATGATGATTCCATGTATGTGGTTCGGCATTACAACGAACGCATCCTTCAATATCTCGTCTTTTGTTTTCACATGCTCACCCTCTTTTCACCTGTCATCACACCATTCGTGCCGATGTATGATCTTTTCAGATATTGTCACGGTAAAAGCCACTGTTGGACAGCCCGCCCCCCTACCAGGGACGCGGTTTTTGCGACCCTCTCGACGCGCAGGACGGAAGCAGCGTAGCCGATTACTTTGTGTCTTCATACTCTTTTTGTTTGTTGTTAGGGAGTTCTCGGTAGCAATGATCCATAGCAGATAGTAAAGAAACCCATGCATCTCTATACGAGGCGGCTTCATCAGTGATCACATGTTTTGCTGCCCCATAACATATGCGTGCTAAAATGACTGATAGAGAAGATGCAGCCCTTCCGCCTCTTATACCTCCAGCGAACGAGTCGGCCCAAGTAGCAGGTGATGCATCAAGAAGTATTTTGGTAACATATTCAGGTTCAAGACCGAAATAGACACAAGCGCGGGCGAAGTGTTTTCGTCTGCTTTCAATGAGTTTCTGCGAGGAGTTGACTTTACTCATATAATTGTGAACCAATAAGAGAAACGACTTCTGAAAATGCCCTAATAGCACTTGTATCTAAGTAATTCATCGTTAAGCACCTAAAGAGGAACAAAGTGATTAGTCAGTTTTCTCGACTTTATCAGAAATTAGCGGCCATTTCAAGCAAAGAGCACACAGGATTGAGCAACAACCGGATTTCATTGTAGTTGTGTGCATCCTACTAATATTCCATTTGCGTGCTGAGCCAGTTTCTTGCTATCTCCCCAAAACTGTCGCTACGAAGCCGCGCACAATAAAAAAGGCGCCAAGATTTCTCCAAGCGCCTTTCCGTGAATTCCACACTGCAATGTTCCCTCACCTTAATCCTCCCCCTGGGGAGAGGGCAGGGATGAAGGGCACTCCCCGATCGTTACACGTCCACCGCCCTGATGTTTGCAACCGGGGCCACGGTCTTGAGGCGCGACTGCATCACAAAATCCTTGACCGACTTGTAAATGCCGTCCGCGTCGAGACCGTACTTTTTCCTGAGTACCTTCTGCGAGCCATGCTCGATAAAATCATCCGGAAGCCCGATACGCAGAGTCTTTATGCCGCTCACCCGGTTTGCGTCGAGGCACTCGAGCACCGCGCTCCCGAACCCTCCCAGCAGCACATGCTCCTCCACGGTGACCACCCGACCGGCCTTTCGGGCCGCCCGAAGGATCAATTCCTCATCAAGAGGCTTGATAAACCTCGCATTCACCACTGCTGCTGAAATGCCCTCGTCTGCAAGACGCTCCGCCGCCTGAACGGATGGATAGACCATGTTGCCGATTGCGATGATCGCGAGATCGCCGCCGTCCCGGAGCAACTCGCCCTTGCCGATCTCCAATTTCTTCAGTTCCTGGTCCATCGGCACGCCCCACCCTGTTCCCCGGGGATACCGCACTGCCGCAGGGCCGCGATGCTCGACGGCGGTCTTGATCATATGCTGAAGCTCGTTTTCGTCCTTGGGAGCCATCACGACCATGTTCGGCACGTGGCGCAGATATGCGATATCGAACGCGCCGTGGTGCGTCGGACCGTCCTCGCCCACAAGCCCGGCGCGATCCATGGCGAGCGTCACCGGAAGATTTTGCAGACAGAGATCGTGCACCACCTGATCGTATGCGCGCTGTGTGAACGTGGAGTAGATCGCCGCCACCGGGTGGAGTCCCTCCACTGCAAGACCGCAGGCGAAGGTAACGCCGTGGGATTCGGCGATACCTACGTCAAAAAACCTGTCGGGAAATTGCGCGGCGAACTTGTCAAGGCCCGTGCCGTCGGACATGGCGGCGGAGATGGCCACGATTTTATCGTTGTCTTCCGCCAGCCTTACCATGGTCTGGCCGAAAACCTCGGTGTAGCTGAGCACCGGTTCTTTTTTGCCCAAGGGCTTCCCGGTTTGACGGTCGAAGGGCGGCGTGCCATGGTACTGCGACGGATTGCGCTCCGCAAACTCGCACCCTTTTCCTTTCCTGGTGATGACGTGCAAGAGCACGGGCCAGGTGAAACTCTTGATATTATCGAAGGTCTCGATCAGGTGATGGATGTTGTGCCCGTTGATCGGGCCGACGTACTGGAATCCCAGTTCTTCGAAGAGCATGCCCGGCGCCATGAGGCCCTTGATGGAATCCTCCGCCTTCTTGGCGAGGTTGAACATGGATTCGCCCACCTTGGGAATCCCCTGGAGGAAGTGCTTGGTTTCCATCCGGAGCCTTGTATAGAACTGCCCGGTCATGAGCCTGCTGAGGTACGACGAGAGCGCTCCCACATTGTGGGAGATCGACATCTCGTTGTCGTTCAGGATCACTATGAGGTTCTTCTTGAGATGACCTGCCTGGTTCAGGCCCTCGAAGGCGAGCCCGGCGGAAATAGAGCCGTCGCCGATCACCGCGATTACCCGGTAGTCGTCGCCCTTGATGTCGCGCGCGGCGATCATGCCGAGGGCAGCGGAGATCGAGGTGCTCGCGTGGCCCACGTCGAAATGGTCGCATGGGCTCTCTTCCCGCTTGGGGAAACCGCTGATGCCCCCATACTGCCGAAGAGTATGGAACTGTGCGCGCCTACCCGTCAGCATCTTGTGCGCATAGGCCTGGTGCCCCACGTCCCAGACAATGCGGTCGCGGGGAGTGTCGAAGGCATAGTGCAGCGCGATCGTGAGATCGACCACGCCGAGGCTCGACGCCAGGTGGCCTCCGTTCCTGGACACGACATCCAGAATCTCTTCCCGAAGTTCGTCCGCGAGCTTCGGCAGTTCGTCCCTGGAAAGCGTTCTTAAATCTGCGGGGCTGCTGATTTTGTCGAGTATCATGATGTCCCTCTTCAAAAGAGATTCAATATGCCACAAAGTCTCACCAAGTTACGAAAAATAAAAAAGGGATTCTTCGTCTTTCGATTACCTTCGCGTCTTTGTGTCTTCGTGGTGATAATCCTTTTAATGCACTCTGTTGATTATATATTTCGCCAGCTCCCTGAGCGGATCGGCTTTCCTGTCGAAATCCTCCAACGCCGCAAGCGCCTTATCGACGACCTCGACGGCCCGGCGCCTCGATTCTTCGAGGCCGTAGAAACTCGGGTAGGTCTTTTTGTCTTTTTTCAGGTCGCTTCCGATGTCCTTACCGAGCTCTTCCTGCTTTCCCGTGATGTCGAGAATGTCGTCGGCGATCTGGAACGCGAGCCCCGCCATTTCGCCGTAATGCGTGAGGGCCGCGAGCTGGCGTTTGCCCGCCTTGGCGTAAAGGGCCCCTACCCGCACGGACGCGCGGATGAGCGCGCCGGTCTTGTGCGTATGGATATATTCAAGCGTGGGAAGATCTATCTCCTTGCCTTCAGATTGTATGTCGACGACCTGCCCGCCTACCATGCCGAAAACGCCTGAGGCCGTGGCAATCTCTCTGGTGATGGCAAGAAGCCTGTTTGCCTGGATGGCCTTCAGGCGACGCGGGTCGGACAGGATTTCGAAGGCCATGGTCAGAAGCCCGTCCCCGGCGAGGATGGCGACGGCCTCTCCGTACACCTTGTGGCACGTCGGCCTGCCGCGGCGGAAGTCGTCGTCGTCCATGGCCGGCAGATCATCGTGGATCAGTGAATAGGTATGGATGAGCTCGAGAACCGAAGCAACGGGAAGCAAGTACGCGGTATTTGCGCCGAGCGCCTCGGCCGCCGCAATCGCAAGCAGCGGCCGTATCCGTTTTCCGCCCGCAAAGAGGCTGTAACGCATGGCTTCATGGACCGTCGGGGGAAAGGCCTTCGCCGGTGGGACAAGCTTTTCAAGAGTTTTATCAACGATGCTCTTCTTTTTCGAAAGGTATGCTTTGATGTCCATGCTTTTTAATCGGTGAAAAGTAGGAATAGTGAGGCGTGATGTCTTCCATTTCACTTCTCACGCATCACCCGCGCTCCTTAGCCTTCCGTTTTCTTATTTTACTCCTCTTCCGCTTCTTCGAACGGCTGTGCCGCGATATTTCCTGATTTGTCCTTTAAAAGAATTTCGACCCTTCGCTCTGCTTCCTCGAGCCTTTTGCTGCAAAGCCGGGCGAGCTTGATGCCTTCCTCAAAAAGCTTCAGCGACTGCTCAAGCGGCAGATCTCCCTGTTCTAGCTCCCTGACGATTTCCTCCAGCCGCGCAAGAGCCGCCTCGAATTTTTTTTCTGCCATAAAATGACTGCTCCAAAAATGAGGCAGGTTCGCAAGACGTGAAACTATAGCCAAATTATATACGGAACATGCTGGCAAATCAAGGTAAAATACCGTTGAGCCGGTTTTTTAATACTCTTTCCACAGCTCCATCGTCGATCTGGAGGGGCGGAATCCGAACCGACTCAGCGCCTGGGCATAAGGGCTGCGAAGGACCGGCTCACCGTTCACCGTTTCCACGGTGACGTTATGCATCGGTTTGAATTCCCGCGAGAGCATGTCCTTGAACAGCGAAAAGTACTCGGGAAGACGCGTATCATCCGGTCCCACGAAGATTTCAAGGCCTTTTCCGAGGCGTCTGGAGACCATCACCAGCCTGCTGCCGTGATACACGAGGTGGGTGGAGGCGATGCGCGGAGGAAGACCGGCCTTTATCGGTTCCATCGACAGCCCGCAGAGGGAGGCCGGGTCAACGGCATTGATCCAGAAAACAGCGCCCTGCGGCAGCGGGTCCTGCAGAATCCTGAATGCCTCGTGCGAGATGAACTGCGGGCCGGATATGCCTTCGAAGAAATATCCGGACAGTATCTCCCCTGAAAGTTCCATAAGACGCAGGGACCTGAAAATCGAACGCCACTGCAGGGGCGGCAGCTCGTTGATCAAAAGATCGCGGAAAAGAACGCCGTAACGTTTGAAGAGCTGGCGGATGCGGTCCTTCACAAGCTCCCCCTCTTCCAGGATGTCCCGTTCTTTCAGCGGCGCGTCGATCCGGAGCCAGTGTCCTTCCACGGGGCGGGAGACCTTCCAGCGGTCAAAGCCGGACCTGCGGGAGGCCAGTCGCGCTTCATCGGCAAAGGCCTGAGCGGTGAACCCGGTCAGGACGCCTTTTCGGACCGCCCGCAACGAATCGCTTGTAACGTTCCCCTTCCACGCCTGTTTCCAGAGCCGTTCAGTCGCCTGCACGCTGTCCAGATGGGAAAACTCGGTGATTTCGAAGAAACTGTACCTGCCCCGACGGTCGGGGATCAGGTGTTCGAGTTCTGCTTCGTCTCCCGGACGTTCGCCACGATCGGCCGGCCGGAAGAGTTCGATGTCCTCGCCGAATGACAGGCTGATGCGCTGCCTTCCGCAGCCGAACCAGATGAGATCGGTGGAGTTCATGAGGCTGTCGAGCCACTCGCTTCTATACGGCTGCATCCTCGCTGGCAGAACATATTCCTCCCATGCGCCGACGGGAGCAGGCCATCCGAACAAGGGCTCAAGACGCTGCTGGAGGTCGTCCAGGGATTCTCCACGCGGCGTGATCCCCTGGAACATTGCCAGAAACAGCGCAAGCTGTTCAACGGGCAGCGCCTGAAATGAAGGCTGGCGATAGCGCCGCGCCATGCGCAGGAGCATCTCGAGGTTCCCGCTGTCGCAGATTTCGAGCGCGCTGCTTTCCTCGCTGATACGGTCCATGATCAGGTCCTGGGCTTCGATCAAGGGTTCTATCGCCTCATCGAGACGTTCGGCCGGTATGCCCAGGACCTTTTGAATGCTTTCTTTTTCCACGGGACCGTAGTAGGCCAGCCACGTTGAGAGGAAGTCGGGGAGGTCATACCCTTCCTGCTCTCCCTCGCCGCCGCCATCACCCCATGAGGAAGAAATACTGGAAGAGAGGCTCACGCCTCCGGAGGGAGCGTGTGTCCGCGCTGCCGCAACGGCCCCCCGTGATGTTCTCTCCAGGTATATTTCGAACCGCTTTCGCACGTTCTCCGCATGCTCGTCCCGGGAAACCGGCTCTACAGAGAGATCGTCGAAAAGCAGCCTGAAAGCGACCAGCACCTTCGGAAGCGTTTCCAGGCTCATGAGAAGCCGGCGTTCGACCCCGGGCCACGAGACCCAGCCAAGCTTCTTCCCGTTCGTCCGGAGCCACTCCGCCGCGTCCGCATCGTAATCCCGCCGGATTGCAGCGGCCAGCTCCTTCCACTCCGGCTCGGGCACGAGCATCCGCTCCTTCACCCAGTCCAGAAGCTCCTGCGCCGAGCCCGGCGGATATCCCGGGGCCGTCCGCTTGAGTTTTTCATCGAGAACGCGTATCAGTTCAAGGGGGATCTTGGGCCTCAGGTGCGAAGAAAACAAAAGCTCCTTGATCAAATCGGGCCGCAAAGCCGACTCTCTCGCAAGAAGCGGCGTGTCGTCTGCGTACATATACTTGTTCGTCTGTTTCCAGACAAGGTGGCCCGCAAAGGGCGACGCGGCGCGGGTCACGGTCTCGCTCACGCGGACGCGGCCGTCATGAAGCTCTCCGAGCAGGATTTTGAGGTCTTCGAGATCGAACTCGTCCTCGAGGCAGGTGCGCCACGTTTCAAGGAGAACGGGAAAGTCCTCATAGCGGCGCACGGCCTCCAAAAGCTCCTTGGAGCGGAGACGCATGAGCCAGAGCGGCATTCGCCGTTTGAAGCCGGACTTCGGGAGCAGCAGCGCCCGCTCCGCGTTCTCCCTGAACCGGGCGCCGAAGAACCCGGTCTCCTCGAGTTTCTTGCGCAGATGTGCCTCGACGTTTTCGGGCGAGACAAGAGAGAAAAGATCATGCGGCGAGAAATCGCGAGGCAGCATCAAAAGGACGGCGTCGTCATCTTCGATGATCTGGAGCGGCTTGTGCTCTTTTTCCTCCCAGGCCCGGGCCAGGGCAAGCGCGAAGGGCCGGTTCACTTTTCCGCCCCAGAAGGTATGGAGGATCACCTGCTTGAAATCGCCCCTTCCGACGGGGTCCTCGACGTGTTCGATAAGCAGATTGTGACGGTGCGGAAGTCCGCCGCCCGTGGCCTCTTTCTGGAGCTTCAGAAACCCGATCAGTTCGTCGGCGGCCGCCTCTTCCATGGCATGGGCGCTCATGATCTCCTGTTTAAAACCGGAAGAATCCAGGCTGCCATTCGCACGCTCCAGGAACTCCCCGATCCTTTCGGAAAGGTGAAAATCACGGTTTTGCTCTTCCGCTTTCCAGAACGGGAATATGCCGTGCGAAGCCCGGACAGGCACCACTTCCACGTCGTTGTGCGTGATCGTTTCGATGCGCCAGAGCTGCGTCCCCAAAGTAAACGTCTCTCCGATGGAACGTTCCCAGACGAACTCCTCATCAAGATCTCCGATCTTGGCATGGGTGTCCTTGAGCCGCATGTCGAAGTAGCCCCGTTCAGGAATGGTCCCGCCCGAGGTGTAGAGAAGGTAGGGCGCTTCGCCGTGCGCCTGGACCGTGTTGTCGACGCGGTCGAGAGAAACGCGCGCCTTCAGTTCACGCACGCGGCTGTCCGCATACCTGCCGGCGAGCATCTCGAGCACGATGTCGAAGTGACGGCGCGGCAGGTTCCGGTACGGGTACGTGGTCTTTAAGAACGCATAAAGCTCGTCGATGTCCCATTGCTCCATCGCAGTCATGGAGAGAATGACCTGCGCGAGGACGTCCAGGGGAGCCTCGATCGGGCGCGCTTCTTCGATGTCCTGGTCGAGGACCGCCCGCGCCATTACCGCTGCATCGATGAAATCGCGGCCGTGCGTGGGGAAGAGCAGCCCCCTGCTCACCTCGCCCACATAATGGCCGGACCGGCCGATGCGCTGAAGCGCAGAGGAGACCGAACGCGGCGTCTGGATCAGAATCACCTGGTCCAGGCTGCCGATGTCGATGCCGAGCTCAAGCGAGTTCGTGGCCACGATCGCCTTGAGCTCGCCCTTTTTGAGTTTTTGTTCCACGGCAAGCCGGATTTCGCGCGCAAGAGAGCCGTGGTGCGCATACGCGAGCTCCGCAGGCTCCGTTTCGTTGATCAGGCGCGTCACCTTCTCCGTGGCCCTCCGGCTGTTGGCAAAGAGGAGCGTGGAACGGTGTGAAGCTATGATCTTCTTGAAGGCATCGATGAGCGCCGGCCACCACGAGTCATCAATCATCTTTTCACGTGCGTCGGGTGGAAAGGAAACTTTTATGTCATAGGTCTTGGCCTGGCGCGACTGGATGATCGAGACGGGCCGCTGTTCGTAATAACCGTCCTTGCCCTTCCCGACCAGGCGGAACCCGCCGACAAATTCCGCCACCCGTTCCGGAGGATTGACCGTGGCGGAGAGCGCGATGCGCTGGAACTCTCCGGAAAGCGGCACCAATCGATCAACGGCCGTGATCAGATGCGTGCCGCGCTTGGTCCCGACGATTGCGTGGATTTCATCGAGGATGACCGTGGCGATCCCGGTGAGCATGGAGCGGCCGCTCCGGGAACTCAGGAGAAGGTTCAGCGATTCAGGCGTGGTAATGAGAATTTCCGGAGGCCGCCGGGCCATTTTCCTGCGTTCTTCGCCGGGCGTGTCTCCGCTGCGGGTGAGAACGGATATCTCCGGGAATGAGACATCCTCCCGGGAAAAGACTTCCTTTAATTCAAACAGCGGCTTGAGGAGGTTGCGCCGGACATCGTTGTTCAGCGCCTTCAGGGGAGAAACGTAGAGAACGCGCACCTTTCCTCCGGGCCATGCGCCCGTGACGAGCTGATTGATGCCCCACAAAAAAGCGGCCAAAGTCTTGCCGCAGCCCGTGGGCGCGGTCACGAGCGCGTGCCTCCCCTGCACGATCTCCGGCCAGGCCTTCTCCTGGATGTCGGTAGGCATGCCGACCTTTTCCGAGAACCACTGCCGGATCAGAGGGTGAAAAAACGAAAGGCCCGATTTGGACATGGGTTTTACTACCTCACTTCAAACATAGTCCAGAAGGAGAAAAAAAGCAAGGAGCGAAAAATCAGTCATAGAGATCGCCGGAACGCACAGAAACAAAAACAATGGCTATAATTAAAGCAGAATGTACGGTTCAGCGTGTGGAGGATTCCATGCCTCTCGTCATAGGCGTGCCGAAAGAGACGGCGCAGGGTGAACGGCGCGTGGCGGTCGTGCCCGATGTGGTCAGGAAATTCAAGTCTCTCGGCGCTGATGTCTGCATCGAGAGCGGGGCCGGTGACGGCAGCTACCTCCACGACGCGGACTTCAGCACAGTGTGCGTAGTCGCGAGCAAGGCCGAGGTGTTCAGCCGGTCCCAGATCATATTCAAGGTGCAAACTCCCGCCCTGGACGACGTCCGGCTGATGCAGCCGGGCACCGCGCTCATCGGCTTTTTGCAGCCTTACGACGACCGCGAGCGCGCCCGACTCCTGTGCGAGAGGAACATCACGAGCTTCGCCGTGGAACTCATCCCGCGCATCTCCCGCGCCCAGAGCATGGACGCCCTCTCATCCCAGGCAACGGTGTCGGGCTATCTGTGCGCCGTGATCGCGGCCGAGAACTGCCCGAAATTCTTCCCCATGATCACCTCCGCCGCCGGCACGCTTCGGCCCGCGCGGGTGCTGGTGATCGGCGCGGGCGTTGCGGGGCTCCAGGCAATCGCGACGGCTCACCGCCTCGGCGCTATCGTCGAGGCCTATGACGTGCGGCCCGAGACCAGGGAGCACATCGAGTCCGTGGGCGGGAAGTTCATTGAAACCGGTGTGGTCGCCAGCGGCGCGGGCGGATACGCGCGGGAGTTGACCGTTGAAGAAAAAAAACTCCAGCAGGAGAAACTGGCAAAGGCGGTTTCACAGGCAGACGTGCTCATCACCACCGCATCTCTTCTGGGCAAACGGAGCCCCCTCATCGTCACCGAGGACATGGTGCGCAGCATGAAGCGCGGCGCAATCGTCGTGGACATGGCAGCAGAGGGAGGCGGCAACGTGGCGGGCGTGCGCCCGGGGGAAACCGTGATGAAGGGAGACGTCATGCTTGTCGGTCCGATCAACCTGCCCTCGCGCATGCCGGTCCACGCTTCGGAGATGTATGCCAGGAACCTGTACAACTTTTTCGCTCCTCTCATAAAGGACGGCAGGCTCGAACTCGACTGGAACGACGAGGTCGTCAAGGGCAGCGTCTTTACCCATGAAGGACAGGTCCGACACGAAGGCGTGAGGAAGGCGCTGGAGTAATCAATAGTTCAGAGTTTGGAGTGAAGATCACGGCTCATGGATAATCAATAGAAGCAGAAGCTCTCACTTTGAACGTTGAACTGCGAACAATGAACTCGATCCTGGAGGCGTCTGATGGAAGGTTTCGCAGCGCTCTACATATTCATGCTGGCGGCGTTCACCGGCTACGAGGTGATTTCACGGGTGCCCGTGATCCTGCACACGCCGCTCATGTCCGGCTCGAACTTCGTGCACGGCGTGGTGCTCGTGGGCGCCATGGTCGCCCTGGGACAGGCGCGCACTCCGCTCGAGCAGGTAATCGGCTTCGTCGCCGTGCTGCTTGGCGCGGCAAACGCCGCCGGCGGCTACGTGGTCACGGAACGGATGCTTGGGATGTTCAAGAGCGGAAAGACCAGCGTGCCCGAGAAAAAATAAACCGCGAAGTCGCAAAGAACGCAAAGAAAACCAGAAGTCTTCAGATTTGAGGATCAAAAAAACCTTCGTGATCTCGGCGCGGCCTGTGGCCGTCGCGCCTGGTTCAAAGGTTCTATTCCCGAATCGTCCAAAATCGAGAGGACCATAATGACAGCGAAAGACATCATCAACGCGAGCTACTTCGTCGTGGCGCTCCTGTTCATCCTGGGCCTCAAAGGGATGTCATCGCCCGTGACGGCGCGGCGGGGCATTATCTGGGCCGGCGTCGGCATGATGCTGGCGACCATGGTCACGTTCGGCTGGCCCGGAATGGACAACTACGCGTTGATGATCGTTGCCCTCGTTATCGGCGGCTCCTTCTCCTGGTGGTCGGGCAAGGTAGTCAAGCTGACCGACATGCCGCAGATGGTCGCAATCTACAACGGCATGGGCGGCGGCGCAGCAGCGGCTATCGCGGCCATCGAGCTTGCCCGGGGTCAAACGCACGGCACCGTGGTCGCTGCCCTCGCGGTGCTGGGGGCGCTGATCGGGACCGTGTCCTTCGCCGGCTCCGTTGTCGCCTTTGCCAAGCTGCAGGGCATCATGCGAAAGACCTTCCGTTTGCCGGGCCAGAATGCGGTGAACATGGTCGTGGCCGCGCTCACGCTCGTCGATGGGATCAATATCATCATCTACGGCCATGCAACGACGACACAAATTCTGACTTTCTTCGGATCTGCCCTGGTGCTGGGAGCGGTCGTCACGTTGCCGATCGGCGGCGCCGACATGCCTGTCGTGATCTCGCTCTTTAACGCTTTTACCGGCCTCGCTGTGGGCTTCGAGGGCTATGTACTGAACAACCCGGCCCTGATCATCGCCGGCATCGTCGTCGGCGCCGCGGGCTCGCTCCTCACCCAGCTCATGGCAAAGGCCATGAACCGGCCGTTGACGAACATCCTGTTCAAACCGATTACCGGAGAGGCCCGCGTGGGCAAGGCGGGCATTACCGGGGCGCTGAAGGAAATCTCGGCGCTCGACGCGGCGTCCATGCTGCGCTACGCGCAGAAGGTGATCATCGTTCCGGGCTATGGCATGGCCGTGGGCCAGGCCCAGCACAAGGTCAAGGAGATGTCGGAGCTTCTGGAGGAAGCGGGCGTGGAGGTCAAGTTCGCCATTCATCCGGTCGCGGGACGCATGCCCGGACACATGAACGTGCTGCTTGCCGAGGCCGGAGTTCCCTACGACAAAATTTTCGATCTTGACGAGATCAACGAGGAATTCAGCCAGGCAGATGTGGCGCTCGTGATCGGCGCGAACGACGTGGTGAACCCGGCAGCGCGCACCGACAAGTCGAGCCCGATCTACGGCATGCCGATCCTGAACGCCGACCAGGCCCGTAGCGTGATCGTCATCAAGCGCGGCAAGGGCGCCGGCTACTCAGGCATCGAGAACGCGCTCTTCTACGCCGACAACACGCGCATGCTCTACGGCAGCGCCCAGCAGGTCGTAAATGAAGTGATCAAACATATCAAGGAGTTGATGTCGTAGGCGCCGGCTGTTGCGTTCCGTCATACTTAAGTCCAATTGACAGAATCAAATAAATCGACCTAAATTAAAATTGTAAATTAAGGGATCTCCCTGAGAGTCTATGTTTTGTCGAACTTCATTTTCATTGCGAATAAGGAACTTTATGAAAACGGAGTTTAAAGGGGAATTACGTTAAAAATCCGCGGATGCCTATGGCAGCGCGTAGCAGTCGGAGAACAAAGCGATCCAGCGCATGAACGCGATGTTGTTGTCGTGAGAGGAGAGTGATGACAACGGAATAATTGAACCGTATGGGCTCTGTGCGCGAAGTCAAGCGGTTTACGTCCCCCCCACTGTTATTCGGTCTTCCTCCGGCTGATATCTCAGGTCCTGCTCCTCCGTCGTTCCCCTGGAAAGTAGCGTATGTGGATAGTGCGTCTGGCGCTCCGGAGGCCGTACACGGTGGCGGTGATGGCATTGCTGATCATCGTGCTTGGAACGCTTTCCGTAAGCAGGATGATTGTCGATATTTTCCCCGCCATAGACATTCCTGTTGTGGTGGTCGTGTGGAATTATCCGGGCCTCTCGCCGGAAGACATGGAACGCCGGGTGGTGCTGATCAGCGAACGGGCCTACTCGACGACGGTGAACGGCATACAGCGGATCGAATCGCAGTCGATCCCCGGCGTGGGCATGCTCAAAGTCTATTTTCAGCCGGGCAGCGATATCGGCGCTGCGATCTCCCAGATTTCCTCGGTATCGAGCACGATCCTCAGGATCGCGCCGCCCGGCATGCAGCCGCCGACCATCGTACAGTTCAACGCTTCCAATGTCCCCGTGGCCCAGCTCACGGTTTCGAGCAAGACCATTCCCGAAGAGAAACTTTTCGATTACGGTCTCAATTTCATCCGCGTGCGGCTCTTCACCATACCCGGACTATCCACCCCCGCGCCTTTCGGCGGAAAGACCCGCCAGATCATGATCGACATAGATCCGGACGCGCTCGCCGCCCGGGGACTTTCTCCGGCGGACGTGGTGAACGCTCTCCAATCGTCGAACGTCATTATCCCCGCGGGGACGGCCCGCATCGGCGGCACGGAATATAATGTCATGCTCAACTCGAGCCCGCGCATTCTCGATCACTTTAAAAACATTCCGATAAAGGTGGTCGGCAGCGCCCCCGTCTATCTCGGCGACGTGGCCCGGGTATCGGACAGCTTTGCGGAGCAGACCAACATCGTGCGGGTGAACGGGCGGCGGGCCACGTACCTTGCAATCCTGAAGCATGCCGACGCCTCAACGCTCGCGGTCGTCGATGCCACCAGGGATGCGCTTCCCTCGATCAAGAAAGTGGCCCCCGCAGGGATGGAGATCAAGATCGATTTCGACCAATCGGTCTTTGTGCGCGGCGCGATCGAGGGGGTCGTTCGCGAGGCGATCCTCGCCTCGATCCTGGTATCGCTGATGATCCTTGTCTTCCTCGGCAGCTGGCGCAGCATGGTGATCGTGTCGACCTCTATCCCGCTGTCCATCCTGGCGGCGGTCATCTGCTTGAACCTTGCAGGCGACAGCATCAATATCATGACCCTCGGCGGTCTTGCCCTTGCGATCGGAATGCTCGTGGACGACGCCACGGTCGCCGTCGAGAACATTCACCGGAACCGCGCCCTGGGAAAGCAGCTCACTGTCGCGGTCGTGGACGGGTCGAGTCAGATCGCGGTGCCCGCGATCGTTTCGACACTGGCCATCTGCGTCGTATTTTTCCCCGTGGTGCTTCTTTACGGCGCGGCGAAATATCTCTTCACGCCCCTTGCGCTTGCAGTGGTTGCTTCGATGCTCGCATCGTACGTGTTGTCCAGGACCCTCGTCCCGGTCCTCTCCCGCATGCTCATGAAAGGAGAGCATATCGGGACGGGTGTCCGGAGCGAGGATGTATCGAGGTCCAGACACATCGCCCTTGCGCTGAACCGGTGGAGGGACCGGACGTATATGCGTCTCCAGCAGGCATACGGCCGCGCCCTCGAGACGGTCCTTCACCATCGTGTCTTCATCCTGGTTACGGCCGGCCTGCTGCTCATCATCAGCCTGGCTCTTGTATTCATCATCGGGATGGATTTCTTTCCTTCCGTGGACACGGGTCTGATGAAACTGCACTTTCGCGCGCCCGCCGGCACCCGTATCGAAGATACGGAGAGAATGGTCGACCAGGTGGAACAGCGCATCCGTGAGATCATACCGCCCCGGGAGATCGATACCATCAATGATATGATCGGGGTCCCGATATTTTACAACCTGGCCTTCGTTCAGACCGAGAACATCGGCGGCATGGACGCGGAGATACTCGTTTCCCTCAAAAAGGGACATCATCCCACCGCCTTGTATCAGAGGAAACTCCGCGAAGAGTTGCCCCGCGCCTTTCCCGGGTCGCGCTTTTATTTCCAGGCCGCGGACATCGTCACTCAGGTGCTCAATTTCGGCCTCACCTCTCCCCTCGACGTGCAGATAGAAGGGATGGACTTCAACCGCTCTTACGAGTACGCCCTCAAGATGCGGGATGCCATGCGGGAGATTCCCGGCACGGCCGACGTGCACATCAACCAGGTCCTCGACTACCCCTCCATTCAGGTGGACGTGGACCGGACGCGCGCCGCGCAGCTCGGGATGAGCGAACGGGACGTGGCGAACAATGCCCTGGTATCGCTTTCTTCGAGCATCCTCGTCGCGCCGTCCTTTTACCTTAACCCGGCAAATAACGTCAACTACACTGTGGCCGTACAGATACCGCCGCAGCGCATCGATTCGCTCAATAGTCTCCGTAACGTGCCGCTGACGCCTCCGTCGTCGGGCGCGCTCCTGCAGCCCTCGGCGCTTCCACTCTCGCCCGGCACGCCGCAGGCGCCGGCCCAGACCCTTGCCAATATTTCGAGTGTCTATCACGCGGAGAGCGCCGAGAACATCACCCATTACACCGTGCAGAGGGTGCTCGATGTCGAAGCCGACGTCGAGGGGCGGGACCTCGGCTCCGTTGCCCGCGACATCGAAAAAAAGATAGACTCGTTGAAGCCTCTTCCACCGGGGACGCGCATCACCCTGCGGGGACAGAATGAGGTAATGAGCCAGTCGTTCCGGAGCCTCGCCCTCGGGCTCGTCCTCGCGGTCATTCTTGTCTACTTTCTGATGGTCGTGCTGTTCCAGTCCTGGATCGACCCGTTCATCATCATGATGGCTGTGCCCGGCGCCTTGATGGGAATCCTCTGGATGCTTGCTTTGACCGGGACGACCATCAATGTTGAATCCCTCATGGGTTCGATCATGGCCGTGGGCATCGCGACGGCGAACTCTATTCTTCTCGTCAGTTTTGCCAACGACATCCGGGTGGAAAAGGGGATATCGCCGGAGGAGGCGGCGATCGAGGCGGGGAAAACGCGGCTGCGTCCAGTTCTGATGACAGCCCTTGCCATGATCATCGGCATGCTCCCGATGGCCCTCGCCATGGGCGAGGCGGGCGAACAGAACGCCCCTCTCGGCCGAGCGGTGATCGGAGGGCTTCTTCTCGCGACCTTCGTGACGCTTTTCGTGGTGCCCGTCATCTACACACTGTTGCGCACCGCGTCGCCGTCAAAGCATCGTTTGGATGAGCAATTCGAGGCTGAGATCAGAAACGGAGCGCAGAGGCAATCTTGAAATCGCGGAGGTTTGTCATGACGTTGACGTATCGGCACAGGAGGTGTCCATGACGAAGGATGATTCCTTCTTAAAGGCAAGGCGCAGGCTCTTCGTTTCCGGGGCAGTATTGATTGTTCTGGCGCTGGCGCTCCTTCTGGTCCTGTTCGTGAATAAAAGGGCATATATCGCCAAGGAGGTCGGAGAACGGGCCGCCGAGGAAAAAACCGGCCCGGAAGTCCGCGTCGTCACCGCACAACGTTCCCCTGAATCACTGACGGTGACGCTCACGGGTGAGGCGCGACCCTATGCCACGGTGACCCTCTATGCCAAAGTGAGCGGCTATCTCAAGGACATTCCCGTCGATAAAGGCGACCGGGTGAGCGCCGGCCAGGTGCTTGCCGTCATCGAGTCGCCGGAACTAGACCGGCAGTACGAGGCCGCCGTCGTGGACGCGCAGGACAAGAAGAGGGATGCCGAGCGGGCAAAGGAACTCGTCGGGAAAAAGTACATCTCGCAGCAGGATGCGGACCACGCTGAAGCTGCAGCCCGGGAGGCCGAGGCAAACGCGGAAGCCCTCGGGATCCAGAAGGGATATGAAATCCTCCGCGCCCCGTTTCACGGGACCGTGACTGCCCGTTTTGCAGACCCCGGCGCGCTCGTGCAGAGCGCCACGACCTCTGAGACAACGGCGCTGCCCCTTGTGACGCTTTCCCAGACGGACCGGCTGCGCGTCTATGTCTACCTTGACCAGCGCTACGCCGCCCTTGTCCGAATCGGCGACCGTGCGGAAATCTCGGATGCATCGCGTCCCGAGATCAGGCTTCCCGCTTCCGTCAGCAGGATAAGCGGGGAACTCGACTCGAGGACCCGGACCCTGCTGACGGAACTGGATGTCCAGAACAGACGCGGCCTGGTCCTGGCGGGCAGCTTTGTTCAGGTTTCATTGAAGCTTAGAACGGCGCCTGCCGTCGAAATTCCCGCCGAGGCATTGCTCATGAAGGGGGAACAGGCCTTCGTTGCGATCATCGCGTCCCGGAATACGGTGAGTTTCCGGCCCGTCACTATAGGTGACAGCGACGGAAAGACGGTGCGGCTCAGTTCGGGGCTTGACGACGGAGAACAGGTGGTCCTCAATCCGGGCTTCGGGATTGAGGACGGGGAACAGGTTCAACCGGTCCCGGCTGATTCAAAATAGGGATTTTTTTTACATCTTGGCCCATACGCCCGTCACATCGGCCCGAAGTCCGTGATTCTTACAGGCACCACATGATCAAGTATTGAAGTGATCCCGCGGATGTTATAAAAGCTCAATCCACTACCTTCAGAACGATCTTCCCCATAGTCCGCCTGCCTTCAAGCAGCCGGTGCGCCTTCCCTGCCTCGGCCAGCGGCAGCACATTGCCGATGCGAAGCTTCAACCAGCCCTCTTTGATGGCGCTCAAGACCTCCGTGGACCGGCGAAGCAGTTCTTCACGGGTAGCCGTAAAGTTGACCAGGCTTCCTCCTGAAACGGAAATTGATTTCGTCATGAGGGAATTGGGGACAACGGGGTCCGCCGGTCCGCTTGCAGCGCCGTAAATCACCACATGACCGCGGAGCGCCACTGCCTCAAGGTCTCCGGGGAACGTGCTTTTTCCCACGCCGTCAAGGACGAGCTGCGCGCCGAGGCCGTCGGTAAGGCGCTTTGTCTCGCTCACGAAGTCCTGTTTCGTGTAAAGGATCACGTGATCAGCGCCCGCTTCTCTGGCAGTGCGCGCCTTTTCATCGGTAGAGACCGTTCCGATGACCCTCGCGCCGTGATGTTTTGCCCATTGCACAAGAAGGAGCCCTACTCCGCCGGCAGCGGCGTGGATCAGGACCGTGTCCCCCGGTTTCGGCCTGCGGAATTCGTGGATAAGGTAGTGCGCAGTCATTCCCTGCAGCGGAAACGCCGCCCCCTGTTCGAACGAGAGATCTTTCGGCACGGACACCAGCCTGTCGGCATCGATCACCGTATACTCGCTGTAGCTCCCGATATGGCCGGTATAGGCAACGCGGTCTCCGGGGCGGAATTCGGCGACCTTTTTACCGACTGCCTCCACCACGCCCGCTGCCTCCAGTCCGGGGATGAAAGGCAATTTCTGCTGATAATATCCACGCCGATGGTAAATATCGACGAAGTTGACGCCTGCCGCATGAATTTTTACAAGGACCTGCCCTTCTGCCGGCGTCGGCTTGGGCTCCGCGTCCGAGAGCTTCAGTACATCTGCGTCACCGTAGCTTGAGACCTTGATGGCTTTCATGACTGTTTCCTCCGGTTAGGTAATGTACAACAAAATTTCATTGCGACGCGCAAAGAGCGCGAAGACGGTTAAGGCTGACACGCTTGCAAGCCGGCAAGGAGGACGAACAACCTTCCCGACCGGAGCCGCCGCCCATAGCTGTACCAGGTGATTCACCTTCATAAATATTAGCATAGCAAATATCCTGGAGAAACAGCGCGTCTGGTATACTGACGGCAAAAATGTTAGCGGGTTGAAAATAGCGATAAGCTCTGACTATGCGGGACAGACGATATGAATGTATATGAATGCAGTGGTTAACTTGTCATTGAAAAACAAAACTCCGTTAGAGAATATCTCTAACGGAGTTGAACACTCCGGCCCTTCATGTGAAGTTCTTTACCCACCGGACGCAGGCGCCAGTATTTACCTTTGCAGCCTTCCGCCCGGGAATCCGTACCCGCCGCCTCTCCCTCCGCTGCCGGGGAACGACCTCATTGGGCCGTTGAATGACCGCGGAACCGGCTCGACAAACCGTCTTTCACCGCCCCACGGTGATCCGCTGTAGGATCTGCCAGGCTGGTTCGGAGAAATATACGGCCTTTCCCCGCCGCTCACGGGACCATTGTACGACCTCCCAGGCTGGTTCGGAGCAACATACCGCCGCTCACCGCCCATCGACGGCGCGTTGTATGACCTTCCCGGTGCACTCGGCGCGACAAATCGTCTCTCGCCGGCCGTGCCGCCTTCGGGTCCTCTCCAGGCCTGCATGCGTTCGATGCTCCTTGAGTAAATCGCCGAAGCGCTCTTTCTGACCTCGGGAGACCTATACCCTTGGGCAGCAGGCGCGCTCTTCGCGACGCTTCCAGGCCTTCCGGCCTGAAGCCTGCTGGCGCCGGCCACTTGCCTCAGGTCCGCAACAGTTCTGAACGTCTCGCCGCTACCGGTCCGCAGCGTTGTTACGGGTCTCACGGTACCCGTGCTCGTCCTCACAACAGGATCGACAACAGCTACAGTCCCTCTCTCGATTATCCGGTTGGACACAATGGCCGTTCTCGCATTGACCACGACCACCGTGGTGAACTTATTGCAGATGAAGAAGCCCGGGAACCAGAAGCCGAACCACCACACAGGATAAGGCACCCAGTCATACAGGAACACAAAATCCGCAGGAGGCGGATAGTAGGTGATTACGGGAGGCCCCTGATCGTAGTAGTAATTATTTATCACCGTCTGGCCGGGCTGCGCAGCAGGGGCTTGTGAACCCTCTTTCGCCGGTATACCACTGCCTGCCGGCGTCGGCAGGTTCATCTTCGCTGCCAAATAGTAAAGTCCTTTTGTCGCTTGCTCCGAAGTCATCGGCAGCTTTCCTTCATCCGCTGCTTTGGCTATGGCGGTCTGGAGCTGCCCTAAGATCTCGGGCGTCATTGGATAATCCGATATCCACCCGTTCAGAGGGACAACGCCTTTCTTGGCGAGCATGTCTTCGGCAATCGCTTCATTTGTCGGGTTTCCTAAATCGAGTTCGGCAGCCAGTTTAACCGCGAAATCACCTTCGCGTACCAGCGCCTGGGCTACAGGAGGGGCCTGTTGGGTTTGCGATGCTTGCGACCCGTAGTCTGCAGCATAGGTCGCGAAAGGATAAAGAAGTAAGCTGGCTGCCAATGTTACAGACAGCCACCTTTTCATAAATTTACTCCTTTCTTTTATCAATAATATTATATCACTTGGAAATCTATGCAGCAAGAGGCCGGATCGCTGTCGATAATCTACCGATAACCATTGATAAGCTTCGATGAGCTTCGCAGGACATCGGCGCTAATGTCTATTACTTTCGTATCTCCCGCTCCAATATTTCATCCCGTTCATGGCTCATGAATGCACGTGCTATACTTGAGCCATGAACACGAAGACCTTTTCATATGCATTGATGGCCCTTGCCTTTCTTCCCCTGACTGCGAACGCCGACGGCATTTCGTTTAAAACCTCGCGGGGCAATATATACAGCGCAGGAGGCAGCGTCGATGTCACGGAAAACGCCCCCAATGATATCGTCGCGGCAGGAGGAAATGTCATCATCACCGGCAATGCGGGCAACGAGGTTCTTGCGGCAGGTGGCACGGTACTTCTGTTGGGTAAAGCGGGAGGCGACGTCCGGATTGCCGGAGGAAATATCAGCGTCAATAATGAAATAGGCGGCGAGGCCGTTCTCGCCGGGGGGCGTATAAGGCTGCTTCCGGGAACGACGATCGAGAGCGATCTCATTGCTGCGTCGGGAGACATCACCGTCGAGGGAACTGTAGGCGGCGATGCGCGAATCACGGGCGGCACGGTCACCATCAGCGGGACCGTCAAAAAAAATGCGGAAATAAAAGCACGACGGCTCGTTATCGGGCAAAATGCCGTTATCAACGGCACGTTGCGCTACGAAGCGCCGCAGGAGGCCCGGATAGAGCATGGGGCGGCCATAAAAGGTCAGACGATATTCGTGCCGGAGAAATTTGCGGCGCCCCGTGAGAAGTTACGGAGGTTTCTGTGGGCATGGTGGGCCGTAAAATTCTTCGCAACTGCAGCAGCGGCCCTGGCCATCTATTTCGCTTTGAGAAAAAAAACGGAAGAGTTTACGCTGCTGGCCCTGAAGCGGTTCGGCGCCGAATTGCTTACCGGCTTTATCGTACTCATCGTCATTCCAGCCGCGATAGTGATCCTGTTTATTACCGTCGTGGGACTGCTGCTCGGTTTAATAGGCGCGGTCTTTTATATCGCCTTCCTTGCGGTGTCGACTGTGCTGGGGGCGGTGGTTTTCAGCGGCCTGACGGGCAAATACGTGATCAAAAAAGAACCTTTTCTTACATGGCGGGTGATACTGCTGGGCGTCTTCATTTATCAGATTATAGGACTGATACCCGGAGTCGGCTGGATCATTAAATTTGTCTTCTTCCTTTCGGCATTGGGTGCGATGTCTCACCTTGTTTACATGCGTCTCAGCGAAACATCCTAATATGAGGAGGCAGCGAACATGGCAAAGGCGAAAAAAGTAAAACAGCTTGATTTCAAGATGCCGGACAGGGCCGGGTTGCTTTCAGAGGTTACCACTGCTCTTTCCGGTGCAAAGGTGAATGTCGATAATATTTGCGCCTACGGCATGCAGGGTGAGGCTACCTTCATGCTGATCACCGACAGTGCCGCGAAAGCGAAAAAGGCGCTTGGGCCTCTGGGTGCCGAGATCAAGGAGACGGACGTGGTTGCAGTGGACATGCCGAATAAACCCGGTGAATTGCAGAAGGTCGCGAAGAGGATTGCCGACGCCGGAATCAACATTGTTTACATGTTCGGTACCACGGGTTCTGCAAGGTCAGCGACCTGCATCTTCTCGACTTCGGATGACGCGCAGGCGATCAAGTTGATCAACCGGAAATGACCTCCCCGCTCCGGCAACAAGTCTGCCGGTAAGAACTGATTACGCCAGGCCAGCTTAGCGACGGACCGGATCAGGAAAGGCTGTCGGCAAAGGGGGGCCCTGTTTGTCACCACTGATTGCGCCGGCGCTCCATCTTTGCGCCATGCTTAGGTGCCGGAGTGGTGGCGCACCCGCGTTTATCGGGTGCCCGTGTCAGCAAAGGTCCGGTAAAACGCAGAATCCAAGGGGGGTCGATCATTTCATCGTATTTTCGTTATCTCGGTTTGAATCTCATCGGAATGCCCGCCTATAAACGCGTCTGCCCCCGGTACAAGGCTCCCCATAACTTCATTGCCAGGAACGCGACAAGGCCCCTGTTTGATCAATCGCCAAAGGCGATTGCCTGTCTCCAAGGGGAGATTCTGGTACCCCGTACGCTGTTCTCACTGTCCACATTGTACGCTGTTCTCATTGTCCGCATTTCGTCGGAGGAGTTCAGAATTCCTTTTTAGGGCCGAATAAAATTGCCCCCGCCTTGACAGTCGGAACGAAAAGCGGGAACATATAATTGTATACGATCTGCAAAAGGATGTCTTTAAGTTTTGCCCCTGCCGGTACTGCACGGGCGGAGCAAGGAGGGGGCCATGAAAAACAACGGTTTTTGGTCGCCCTACATTGGCGGCGTCGTTCTCGGTTTGACCCTTCTGACGACGTTTTATATTGCGGGACGAGGCCTGGGCGCATCAGGCGCTTTTTCCCTCGCAACAGGTGTGGGTCTCCATGCCGTGACTCCCGGATATGCGGCCAGCCTTAAGTATTTCTCCCGCTACCTGGATCATCCCGCGCCGCTTAAGGACTGGAATTTCTTTCTGATCATCGGGGTATTCCTTGGCGCCCTGGCCGGGGCGCTGCTCTCCCGGGGCTTCAAGGTGCGGTTCGATAAGAGCGCGTCAATGAGCGTGGGAATGCGCCTGTTCATGGCCTTTTCAGGGGGCGTACTGATCGGGTTCGCATCGCGGCTGTCGCGCGGATGTACGAGCGGAGTCGCCCTCACAGGAGGCTCGCAACTCGCCCTCTCGGGATGGGCCTTCGTGATCGCAATGTTCGCGGCCGGGTTTCTCTTCGCCGCGATGTTTCGGAGGTTTTGGTCATGACGGCCCCCTTTGACATGAGCGATACGCTGAGTTTCGGATTTGCCCTCTTGTTCGGGATCTTTTTTGGCCTGTCCCTGCAACGGAGCGGGCTCGGCGACCCGCACAAGCTGACGGGAGTTTTCTACTTCAGGGATTTCACCGTTCCAAAGGTCATGTTCACGGCTATTCTCGTCGCGTCTGCCGGTCTGTACCTGCTTTCCGATCTCCATCTCCTGGATCTCAGCAGAGTCTGGATCATTCCGACTTTTTTCTGGCCGCAGCTCGCGGGAGGGGCGCTCTTCGGCATCGGCTTTGTCATGAGCGGTTACTGTCCCGGCACGTCCGTGGCGGGCTTTGCGTCGGGAAGGCTCGATGCCCTGGTCGCGATGCTCGGAATTGCCGCGGGCTCGCTCCTGTTCGCGGTCCTCTATCCGCTCCTGGAAGGATTTTATCTTTCTTCGGACATGGGAATCGCAACGCTCCAGAAGCTCATAGGAGTGAACCACTGGGCCGTGATCATCGCATTAACGGCCATTGCAGGAGCCATGTTCGCATTCCTGGACCGGCTGGAGAAGCGGGGGAGACACGCCTGAGCAGGCGAGGCGACCTGCCCTTTCAGAAAGATGGGAACTGCCTCCCTTTTTGAAAAAGGGAGGCAGGAGGGATTGCCGAAATCATGTCTATACAATTTCGAGATTGTCCATGATTCATGTTCGCGAGGGCTGGCAGGATCGAATTTCAACACAAGATATCCGGCGGATCAACCATTGTGGACCCGCCCCGTGCCCCCTTCTCAGTGCACCCTTTTCGCTCGACTGATGAGCCGTTCCAGGATCGCTTTGGTCAGACGAGGACCTTCGGGGGTGCGAAAGATCGCCTGTGCGTGGGCCGAGCCTTTGAGAACGAGCACCTCATTCTGCGTTCCCGGCGAGTCCTTTGCCATGCGCCGTACCGTTTCAGCCATGCCTTCGCCTTCGCTTGCAACGAAGAGCTTTGGCGCCGGGCCGAGGCCGCTGACAGCTCCGGCGCTTGACAGCAGAATCAGCAGGTCCCACCGCTGTGGCGCCTGCGCCATGGCCGAAAGGGCCGTGCTTCCTCCAGCGCTCGCGCCGATGAGAGCCGTTGCTTTCACTCCGTATTTTTCGTGGAGGAAAGACTGCGCCGCCAGGATGTCATCGGCCTCCGTCTCTTCAAGGGCCAACGCTATCATGCCGTTCCCGGCTATATCGGCGGCCAGCGGGGCCCAGCTTGCGGCATCATAGATTGCGCCGTGTGAGAGTACCACGCCGTAGGGGCCCTTCCCCCAGAGCAGGCCATGTACCGTCCTCCCGTGGAAAGTAAAACTCACTGTAACGGGTCTGTTTCCCGACGGCTGCTCTGCCTGCGCAGGCGGTACAAAAGCCGCAGCGAGCGTTATAAAAAACGAGACCAGCATGATTTCCTTCTTCCTCATGTCCACTCCCCTCAACAGAAGACATTTTTCAGGGAACGCGGGACCACATCCGTGATACATGGCAACGGTCAAACCCGGCGGCTGCCTGCATGATAGCTATGATGACAACCATAATTATAGCCGCATGCCGGTAAAATGTATACGCACACGGCAAGAAAAGAAAGATACTTTTTGCGTGGGAGCGGACGAAAGGCGATTTCCTGAACGTCAAAGAAGCCATTGAACATGTTTTCTGCGCCTACTGAGCAATCCCATGAGCTAATAATTTTTCTACAAGTTCTACGGCTTCCTTCACGGTTGTAATTTTGGGGACATCCTCATCACGGACGGATATTTTAAACTTTTTCTCGAGCGCGACCGTGATCTCAATGGCCTTAATAGAATCTACTTCCAGATCTTTAAAAAAATTTTTCTCCGGAGTTATTTCTTCTTCATCATATCCTGAAACATCCGAGATTATAGACACAATCTCCTTTTCCACGTTGACCGTCATTTCTTCTCTTACCTCCTCGATTCTGTCTAATTAGAGCGCTTCGTGTCCGATGTCCCACAAGCCCATTGGAAACCGTCGGCATTTCAACGGCGCTTCTAACACGGGGGCCGCCTAAGAGATACTCGGTCTCACACTCTGTGCATTGCAAGCATTGGTAAAGAGATTTGCACCGTCATGCATGGCGATAACGCTTACGGTCACGACATTTCCCGATAGCAAAACCATCCGGCGGTTCGTACAACCTTAATTTACCTACGATTGAACAATAATAGAAAATGATAATAAGGATGTCAATCTTTTTTAAAAAAATTTTTCGGTCGTTGCAAAAATCCGCACTCAAGATCGCCAGTTCGCTGTTTTGTCTTTTGATGCAGTGACCTTATTTTTACCTGTATTCATGCTCCCGCTCCCTGTAAGGCTCTTTGCGTTCGCGTCTTTCCATTCTCGAAGGCCAGCGATCTCTCGGAAGAACGTACCAGGGCCCCCGTTGCTCGCGGCTCCAGTACCAACCGTTATCCCAGTAGTAGTAATAAAAGCCTCCGTAGTAGTAGAGCCGCCTGTCCGGCACGACAACCACGGGAGGAAGGGGACTGACCGCGACTGCCGGAGGGCTCTCAACGACCTCAGGGGGCCCTATCACGACTGTCGCCGGCAGAGGTTCGATGTACGTGCCCGACGGTGTAATGTAGGCCGCACATCCTGCGGTCAAAAACACGACGATGGCGAAGAGAAAGTTTTTCATTTGGCACCTCCTGTCTCTTTTTAGAGTATATCACTCTTATGCTATAGCATTGGACACGCGGTCTATCATTTACCAGCGCATGACGGGAACCGTACAGGGCGATCGCGTGTTCGATGGTGTTTTCTGCCAGGATTTTGACCAGGATTTCAAAAGTTTGGTCTGGCGGTCCGCCAGGACGAGAAGAAATCAATCGTGCATTTCGGATTGCGAAAGAAAGGACATTGAAGGCGTAAGTTCACACGGTGCATAACATACTTCGATGCCGCTTTTCCGCACGCATAAATGCACGCATGAATGCATGGTCATAGCGGATCGGGTGAAGAGGTAACCTTGCATTTTTGAAAAACCAGGGAAGGAACCACATAGTCGGTTCCTCCCCCGCAATTTACAGCACATAGTTGCCGGGTCGCTCTCAAAAGGAGACGAACCCGTGTCCCTTACTGGTGCGCCAGTGCGGATGCCGCCTCTTGCGCGATGATATCGTGCACGGCCTTGGTCGGGTGAATCCCGTCCCAGAACAGGAACTCATCCGGTGTCTGACAGTCAAATGGCGGTATATTGGGCATTATGCATGCTTTATCTACAACGGTCAGACCGAACGCCGCCGGGTTTTCGACCAAGTCGTTGAGCTTCTGGTGCACATCAAGCCGCACGATCACGATCCCGGGAAGTGCTGTCAACGACCCCAAAACATCATTGAGGCCCTGGTTGAACGAGTCCGTCAACAATGCGGCGAGTTGCCCGGCACCGGGGGAGAGACTGTCGAGTGTGCGTATAGCGGGCGTCAGTTGGAGGTTGGGCGCGTTCCAGACGAGAAACTTCCTCGCACCTGCCGCGTACAGGGCCGCAATGTTGTTGCCGATCGCCGTAACCGCGTCTTTGATGATGGCGCTGCCGTCATTGCCTGACGCGAATGCTACAAGGGCGTCTCGTATGTCGTTGCCGCCCATCTCAACCACGTACAGGGCATCGGACGGAGCTGCGCCGCCAAAAACGTTCAGGAAAGTGTTCACCTGTGCAGGCAGGTCAACGTTGATTCCGTCTTCTCGTGCCCTGGCGCCGCCGACCGCGTAGTTGGTTGCCTCGGCACTCGATCCCTGGAAAGCAGGGCGAGTGTTTCCGGCGAGGCCGAGCGGTCTCGCAAATTGCTCGACCCAGGTGGCCCCGTTACTGAAGTGGTGACCACCCTTCGTATACGGCGTATCCGGGATGAGGAACGGGTCCAATGTGTCGTAGGGCGGCGTGTTCGTTCCCCCCCTCAATGCGAATGCGTTGCCGGGGTCGGACAGGCTGGTCCCGAAGACCACGATCCGCCCGAACGTCGTCTGCGCCGCGGCCAAGCCCGGCACCAGCAGCACGAGAGCCAGTACAAGGCTCATGAGCGCGGGTCTTTTAACAAATGTCGTTTTCATTTCACGTACCCCCCTTGATAAAATTGGAATATTCGGATCTACTTCGTTGTCTGCTCTTCATGCCGCAGGAGTTCTTACCGGGAAACCATCAGAAACGGGAATGGCATTGACGTAGTCCTCATAATGTGTTTCGGCTCTTCCTACAGCGCTCTCACCCCCCTTCCTCATGGTCTCTTCATGATGCAGGTTCCGGATTCGCCATGAGCGTGTTTCCGCGTCGCGTGAGCATTTCTATCACCCTATCACACCATGCTGATATGAAGATGACGGAATGCAGCACAAAATGGTTTTACCAAATATAAAAGTTTAGCCCAGCCGTCAAAAACAGCGAAGATCATTACGTCTTCGGCCGCTTTTTCACCCGCACCGTTGGCCATGGAATTGGAGCAGTAATAATATTCAGTTTTAATACGCAAAATTTATATTTTGGGATGAACAATTTGCACGTGGATGGGAAATCTCGTATCAAAGGATAGCAAAATTCAGCAGAAATGTATATCGCCTCGATGGGGTATTTTAAGGGTATGCGCAAAAATGCTCATTCATAGAAAATAAAAAATATTGAGCCTTCCCCACTCCGTGACCGTTTTACATAAGCTTTCTTGATGCGCTCTCAGGGTGGTGAGAGATTCCGATGGATGCAAAGAAAAAATAAATAATCCACAAATGTGGCCCGGAAGTTCTTGGAGAGGCGCGAATTCGCGAAGAGAAATCACCTCTGTAATAAAAAACATTCCGTTTCCGGTGCCGCTCATCTAAACGGCTTCGTCATAAGGTGACGGTCATGGTCCTCAAACCCAGCCTTTTGATACAGCTTATGCGCTCGAAGATTGCTCTTTGACACTTCCAGCCTGAGCGCCCGCACACTGAGCATGCGTGCCTGCTCTTCGATGAATGCCAGCGTGAGCGTCCCGATGCCTTTACCCCGATGGTCCGGGACCAGGTACAGTTCGTCGATGAAAGCATCCCGTCCGCCGAACTCCAGGATGAAGCCCAGGGTGAGGAAAACATATCCCACAGGCCGTCCGCCCGATCTTATAAGCCAGGCCCTGCCCATTTGCGGATCGTTGAGAAATTCGCGTATGGCATCGCGGGCGACCTGCTCGTCAAAAGGGATGTGGTCGAAGAGATAATATTCGCCCATGAAGGCAACGAGCACATCGATGTCAGCGGGAACAGCCGGCGTGAACGCGATGGACATGCTTATTGAAATGCTCTCTTTTCTTTGATTTTAAACCCGGCCCGCCACACTACGTCAGTATCGTAAAAAGAACGGCAAAGCAGCCAGAACAGCGCCTGTGAGCACCATGAGCAACGTGCTGGATACAAAATATGGGAAAATACATAAAGTGATGCCGGACAGGAGCGCGATTATTCTTTGCCGTTTCTTGCCGTATACGAAGTAACCCAATCCGATCGAGCCGAACAACATGCCCCAGAGTAATGCTGCCGAGCCGCCCATTTGATACCCCTTTCACCTTCGAACCCTGAAGATCTTACGTCTTTTCGTCGAGGTGCTTGTTATCCAACAGGGTAATATTAGCAAAAACCGTTCAGTATGTCTATGTTCTTTCGGGACGGCGGGCGGCTTAAAAAGATGATAGACAGACACTGTCATTTCAAATCAATTGCTTTCGTGCCTTGAGGAGGAATCTTTCGTGGATGAATAGCCCGATTATATGACTACCCTCTGTTTTGTCAAGGGATCCGATAGGGTATTTTTAGGGTATCTCGTTCAGATACGGAAGTCAGATGACAGACTACATAGCAAACCAGCAAGTTCGAACTTCAGCGCTTAGAGTTTCAAAAATTAGAGCTGAGTTGAAAAAGCGGTTTGGTTTTGAGCCCGCTGAAATCTGTGAACCTGCATCCTTGTCCGCCGACGGCTGGCTAGAACGTGATCATCCCGCTGAACGTCAGGCCGCTGAAGGTGTCTCTGACGTTTGAAATGTCACCCTCATTCGTTTCGTACCGGTAACCGAAGCTGCCCGTGAATGCCCTGGTAAAGGCGTACTTTACGCCGACTTCCACCAGCCAGCCCGGGCTGTCTTCACTGGTCACTATCGAAGGTTGATTCAGGGGGTTATTTGATTTAAATTTAGTGAAAAGATAATCCAGCCTGCCGTAGAACGAGAGCTGCTCGTCCACGAATGCGTTTCCGACGATCCCGATGAGCGGCCCTGACAGCGTGTCTTTCGTTCCCGTGGCGCTTTCTTTCAATGTTGTGTCCCTGTAACCTGCCAGAATGCCGAACTCGGGAATGATCAGATAGCCTAGGGCAACATCCACATCCTCACGTTCGATGTTGAAGGGAGGGATCACATCGGAGAACGTATAATCGGACGTGGAAAAAAGATATGATGCCTCCAGAAAAAACTGGTTCTGGATCTTTGCTTCAAAAGCCGGCCCGAAGAGCATCGTCGTGTCTGATGTGGTGCTTGCGAAACCAGGCCTTTCCTGTGTCCACTGGTTCAGCCACATCTTGATCCCCACCTGGACGCTCGTACCTTCCTCCTCGGCGTTCGCTCTGCCGCTCGCCGCGATGAGCAGAAACGCTGCTGCGATCCCGATCAGGAAACGTTTCATGTTCATTCCTCCTTGCCGGAAATTGGAGCCCATCATTTTCGAACAATACATCCTGTGGGGAGTGTGAATCATACAGGGGGAGAAGCGATTCCTTTGCTCCTTGATCCCCTTTACATATTTGGTGCCCTTTATATCTTTAGTGTACCTCTTTTGCAGATAGAGAATGGTTTTAAAAGTGGAAGCACGAAGAACGCTGCTACCTATGTCGCATGACAAAATGGATATTTTTAAAGATGACTGAACTTGCCAAAAAGCATTGGAGCAGAGGGCATTGGACAAAAGCGGTGGGAAATAAGTAGTTCGGCAAGGGACGCAGATGAGAAAAAACTGTCAATCTTTGACGCAAGAGACATGATCCAGGGCGCCAATTTCGAAGAGAGAAAGCCGGATGCCGGTTCGGCGACATCCGGTCCAGTTTCATCACGCGGCCTGCGGAACTGCGCTCTTCCATGCCGGGATGATCTCCTTGACGAAATCGCCAAAGGACCGCGGCTTGTGCCCAAGGACCTTCTGTTGTTTTTCCAGGTCTTCCGCAGTGGCGATTGCCCCGTGATTCTGGTAGAACTGGTACATGATGCGCATTTCAGGAATCACGAACTCCGGCATCAGGTACTTTACCCGCTCCGCCCAGGCGTCGAGGTCGTCTCCGCCGTACCGCACCGTGCGGCTCAGGTGCCTGCCGTAGATCCCGGCAATATCCTCGCCCGTCAGGGCATCGGGACCATGCACCGGATACTCCTGCCCCTCGTGTCCAGGCTTCACGAGCGCGTTGACGGCGCACTCGGCGATGTCGCGAACATCGACCCGGCTCACCCCTCTCATGCCGATGGGCTGGGGATAGACGCCGTGCTGCGTGATTGCGTCCTTTAACCGAAGGTCATTCTGGAAGAAGTCGTTCGGCCGGAGGATCGTGTAGGCCATTCCCGACTCTTTGACGGCCTTCTCCACCGGGACCTTGGTCCGGTAGTATGGTATGATCTCCGAGCCCTTGGGCATGTAGGCCGACAGGTATACGATCCTCCCGACGCCTGCCGCCTTTGCCGCCGATACGGCGAAGAGCCCCTCGTCGGTTTCGTTCAGTCCCACCGCGGTGAGCAGGAATACTCCGTCGGTCCTCTCAAACGCCGGAGGAAGCGTATCAGGATCGTCGAGGTCCGCCCTGATCCCTTCCACGCCGGCAGGCAGTTGCTTCAGCTTGTCTGCAGAATGGGTCATGATCCGCACGTTCGCCCCCTGCCCGAGAAGGCCGGACACGACCGCGCTTCCGACCGTACCCGTTCCGCCAATGACGAGTATTTTCATACTCTTCACCCCCTTTCCCTGTCCTCCTAAATCTCCCGACGTCGTTCGTAGAGGTTTACCCCGTTGGAATTACTCACGGCTCGTTTTCCGTTTACAAAGAACATGGACGGGTGGCAATGACTGGTTATCGTTATAGAAACGAGTTCTCACGGGGCAAACGGTTAATCTGCGCGTCACGGACAATATGCCCGCAGCCCATAATCATTGCCGGTGACGTAGTTCTCAAGCAGCCGAATCGTGGTGTCCTGCTCGGAAATGACCATCTTGACCACATCGCCGATACTCACGAGCCCGATGATCGCACCCTTGTCTGTTACTGGCAGATGACGGATATGGTTATTGGTCATGAGTTCCATGCAGTCTCTTAAGGTCAGATCGGGGCCGGCGCAAATCGGCGGACAGCTCATCAACTCCCCGACAGTTGTTCCCTTGGAGGATTTCCCCTTTAAGATCACCTTTCGCGCGTAATCCCGTTCGGAGAAAACGCCTACCAGTCTTCCGTCCTCGACGGCCAGAAGCGCCCCCACGTTCTTCTCCGCCATGATCTCCAGGGCCTGATATGCGGTCGCACGGGGTGAAATAGCGAAGAAATCGTGTCCCTTTATTTGCAGCACCTGTCTGATAGTGATCGTCGAATACATGGCGAATACCTCCCTTCTTCTTCGAGCAAAAAATAAAAAGGCCGGGCATGCCGGAGATTTTTCCTTCGGCAGCTCGGCCATCTTCTCTCAAGACCCGCCGCTTTCCTCGCCCTTCTCGCAAAGGGATCGGCTTTGTCGGGAAATACCAATTTCCTTTTATAAAGTAATCAATACCACCTCGTCTCTCTCCTGTCAAAGCCTATTTCTGAATGCAGATATTCTATATTTACTTATTGAGCAGTCATGTTACGAATAAAGTAATAACGAGAACGGCTGAAAAATTTTTGGTTTTGAACGGCGAGTTCACAGCATTGAACGGAGCGCAAGGGAAAAAAGATCGGGGAGTGAGAACCTATCGGTATCGGGGCAACGGCACGGGAAACAGCGTAACGTCTTCGGCGCTGCCGGACTGTTCGTAAACGATTTTCCTGACTTTGACCCAATCAACCTCGGCGGCCACATGCATGTCATCGATGCGATTCATGACTTCATCCCTCAGCTTCTTGACCTTCCTGTAGACATCCGGGTCTACCTCGAGAAATATCCTCCCTTCAGCCGTGACGGCAACCTTCACGGGATCGTAGACCAGTTCCCCAGTCGTGCCTGCCTCGACCTCGTCGTACAACTTCACGATATTTTGTGATAAGACGCGGATGCATCCGTGGCTCCTGAACCGGTACACGGTCGTGGGCCAGATGGTTTCATGAATGGCGATCCCGCGTATGGACGTGTACAGAACATATCTGCCGAGCGGATTCTCAGGGCCCGGAGGGACCGAGGTCAAGACGGGCTTTCCCTCGATTTCCATCTGCCATCTGATGGAGTCAGGAACGTACCAAACAGGATTCTGTTCCTTCCCGGTAATCGTAAAAGCGCCCGAAGGCGTGCGCCACCTGGTTATGCCATTCCATTGCGGCATGCCGAGCCCCACCGAAAAAGACATATCGAGTTTGCCAGCCTTGAAGTGGTAAAGCATCCTGCCGGGAATGTCGACAATAATGCCGTTGTACAAGACCTTCGGTGCTATCTTCCTCGTATCAAACCGCAATATCTGCCCGGGTTGAAGATGCCCGGAGCCGAGGTCGTTTTCCTTCGTGATCGCCGCCGTGTCCACGCCAAACTTTGCGCTGATCAGCAGGAGACTGTCGCCTTCGGCAACGCGGTAGCTGGTTTCGCCGCCCGTAATGACGGATGCAAAGGCACGGGCAGAAAGGAAAAGGAAAAGACATGCGGCAATAAAACAATTCAGAACTGCTCTTTTCATTGCTGTCGCCTCTCGAGTTTCGGAAATAGGTCCCGGAGTGCCGGGCTGTGCTGCATATGATGAATATAATCAGTGGAAAAAAGATGACATCTTATTGGCAGGTTAAGCCACGTTATAAAAGCCGGGAAGCAGATGCAGCCCCAAACCAGAACGGTCACAACGGAAAATCATTCGTACCATCTCCTATATAAAAATACATCAGGTTTGAATCGATTGCAAGACGAACCGAGTCGTATTTACGATTGCTGTTTTCTGGAACCTGCTGACTTCTCCTGTTGCTCTCTAACCTTTGTTTCGAAAGGTTCTTTCTTCTTTTATTCGAATCAAAGTGTTTGTTCTTTCATACTTTCTTCGCAAAAATTTTGCATGATTCATAATTCCCGGCATCCTTCGCCGCCGGGCCGCGTCAACCGTGATGAAACAGGACCAAAAAGGTGGTATATTTGTGATATATTTTAAGTAGAATGTTCGGGGAAGAGGTATGGGGCATGAAAGATTGTACCACAGACGCCGAGTGTCTCGTTATTGACCGGAAAGGCGAACGGGAAGAAGATGATAAATTAGGGATCGGCAGTCACAAGCTGCAACTGTCGATAAAGCAGTGCGACAGGCTTCTTGAGTCGCTTCCCGACGCCATGGTAATACTCAGCAGCGCGGGAAAAATCGTACATATCAATGCCCAGATGGAGCAAGTTTTCGGCTACGCGAAAGACGAGTTGATCGGAAGGAACCTGGAAATTCTAATGCCCGAACGGTTTCGCGCCCGCCATCGCAATAATGTGTCGGGCTTCATTTCGCATCCCCGCATTCGCCCCATGGGAACGGGGCTGGAACTTTACGGTTTGAAAAAGGACGGCACGGAATTTCCGGCAGACATCAGCTTGAGTTACTTTACGGCCGATGGAGAGACCCTGGCAATGGCGGCCATCAGGGACATAACGGACCGCAAAAATGTCGAGCACAGGATCGAGCTGAATTACCAGATACAAAAGGCCATCAGTTCCGTGCTCAAGATATCATTGGAGCCTATTTCTCTCGAGGAGCAAATCAACCGCGTTCTCGACCTGATTCTCACCGTTCCGAGCTTTGCAATACATTCACGGGGAAGCATCCATCTCGTCGAAACGGAAACCGCGAGACTCGAGTTGAAGGCAATGCACGGATTTTCCGTAGCCCAGGTGGCGGCGTGCAAAACCGTTCCTTTCGGCAAAGACAGGCCGAGCGCGAGCACGTCGACCTGTTCGATCATTGACATCGACTGTCTCGACGAGCATCGCGAGATCCAATATACCGTGCAGGGGCTCTCAGGGCAGTACTGCGTGCCTATCGTGTTGGGCGAGAAGGCCCTCGGATTGATTAATGTCGCGGTGATGGACGGGCACAAGCGCGTTCCCGAAGAAGAAGAGTTCCTTTCCGCTATCGCGAGTTCCCTCGCCGGCCTCATCGAACGTCATCAATCGGAAAGGGAAAAAGAGCGTCTCCGGGAACAGCTCGTCGAATCGGAAAAACTCGCGGCCCTCGGGCGGATCACAGCCAATGTCTCGCATACCATCAAGAATCCGCTGACGGCGATCGGCGGGTTCGCAAACAGGCTCCTTGATAAATTGCCGGAGGGAACGAAAGAGAAAAAATATGCCGGCTTGATTTTCTCGGAAGCCATACGTCTGGAAAACGTCCTGCAGAATGTTCTTCTGTTCTCACGGCGCGACGCCGACCGCCGCGATGAATGCAACCTCTCCGAAATAGCCGGGAAAGCGCTGACAATGTATGAAGACATTTGCAGGGAGAAGTCCATAGCCGTCAACAGACTCTTTAAAGATGTCCCGGTTGTAAACGCAAACAAAGAGCAGGTGCTTCAGGCAATAGAAAACCTTCTTTCCAACGCCATAGATGCGATGCCCGGCGGCGGGTCACTTACGGTGATCACGAACCAGGAAAAGGTGGCGGGAGCACTCTACGCAACGGTAAAGATAACTGATACAGGCCACGGAATGGAACCGGAGAAAATCAGCAGAATTTTCGAGCCATTTTTCACCACGAAATTGCTTACGAAAGGGACGGGTTTGGGTCTCTCAATTACAAAAAAAGTCGTCGACGACCATGGCGGGCTTATCCACGTCGATAGCGCAGTCGGGGCAGGCACGACGTTCAGCCTTTATTTCCCGTACAAGCCGAAGTGATACGAGACCGTCCGCGTCATAGATCGGAGGCTGCCGAGAAAAATGATGCTACTTTAGTTGAGGCTGGAAAAGGGGGTAATTGACAGTGCCTCATTTGTGAGCTAATGTTTTAGCAGAAGCTTTTTTCACAATAGCTCAACAACCTGCAATCTGTCTATTTCAACAAGTTTGACATTGTAACCCGGTGCTTCCTTCTCCTATCGCATCAGTGAAGTCGGCAACCGGTTCAAATATTATCATCGCTTTGAGTGCTAAATACGCCGGGATTATTATTTTTGGCGAATCTTCCGTGCACGTCTCTGTCGAGAGCGTACAAAAGAGCTTTTCAGCAAGTTGAAATAGTGTCTTTACTGCGTGCGAACTTCTTGGTTCAAGAAGGTTTATTATTTTTGTTCTGTGAAGGGAAGCGTGTTTCGATTATGGAAGTCACTCGACGGCAGTTTTTAAAAATTTCTTCGGGAGTCATCGGGACGGCCGGTGCGAAGAAAACAGCCGCTTTCGAAGTTGACACGAGCGCATTTCAGAAACAGGCTCACCGCGTCCCGATAAGACAGGGAAGCAATGGAGGTAAAAAATGCAGGTAACACGAAGACAGTTTTTCAAGGTAACTGCCGCCGGACTGGGGAGTTCGACTATTGCGGCCCTCGGCTTTTCGCCCACTGACGCGCTGGCGGAGGTGCGCGAGTTCAAGTTGACCGGCAGCACCGAGACCCGCAATACCTGCCCCTACTGCTCGGTGGCCTGCGGACTGATCATGCACAGCTTGGGCGACGAGGCGAAGAACGCGCCGCCGTCGATCTTCCACATCGAGGGCGACCCGGACCATCCCGTGAACCGGGGCACGCTCTGTCCCAAGGGCGCTTCCCTCGTGGATTTCATCCACAGCCCCGACCGGCTCAAGTACCCCGAGTATCGCGCGCCGGGATCGAATGAATGGAAGCGCATCACCTGGGACGAGGCTTTTACGAAGATAGCCAGGCTGATGAAGGACGACCGGGACAAGAACTTCATTAAGAAGAACGCCGACGGCGCCACGGTCAACCGCTGGCTGACAACGGGCTTCCTCGCGGCTTCCGCGTCGAGCAACGAATCGGGCTATATCACCCATAAGGTCGTCAGGAGCACGGGCATCCTGGTGTTCGACAACCAGGCCCGGGTCTGACACGGGCCAACGGTGGCCAGTCTGGCCCCCACATTCGGACGCGGCGCGATGACCAACCACTGGGTTGACATCAAAAACGCCAACGTCATCATCGTCATGGGCGGAAACGCAGCCGAGGCGCATCCCTGCGGCTTCAAATGGGTGACCGAGGCAAAGGCGCACAACAACGCCACCTTCATCGTGATCGACCCCCGCTTCACGCGCTCGGCTGCGGTGGCGGACCTCTATTGCCCGCTCCGCACCGGCACGGACATCGCCTTTTTAGGCGGGGTCATCAACTACCTGCTCACGAACGACAAGATCCAGCACGAATACGTCAAGGCCTACACCAACGCGCCTTTCATTGTGCGAGAGGGCTACAAATTCGAGGACGGCCTGTTCTCGGGCTACGAGGAAGCAAAGCACGCGTACGACAAGTCCACCTGGGCCTACGAACTCGGGCCGGACGGCTACGCCAAGGTCGACCCCACCATGCAGCATCCGCGCTCGGTGTTCCAGCTCTTGAAGAAACACTACTCGCGCTACTCACCCGACGCGGTGAGCAACATCTGCGGTACGCCCAAGGACACGTTCCTGAAGGTCTGTGAGATCATCGCGACGACATCGGCGCCTGACCGCACCACTACTTTCATGTACGCCGTGGGCTGGACCCAGCACTCCGTCGGCTCGCAGATGATACGGACCGCGGCCATGGTGCAGCTGCTCCTGGGTAACGTGGGCATGGTAGGCGGCGGGGTGAACGCACTCCGAGGGCACTCGAATATCCAGGGGCTCACCGATCTGGGGCTCCTGTCGAACCTTCTGCCCGGCTACCTCACCCTGCCGGGTGACAAGGAAACGGACTACAACGCCTACATCAAGGCGCGGGCGCTCAAACCCCTGCGGCCGGGCCAGTTCTCCTATTGGCAGAACTACGAAAAGTTCCACGTCAGCCTCATGAAATCCTGGTTCGGCAATGCGGCGAGCAAAGCGAACAACTGGCGCTATGACTGGCTGCCGAAGCTCGACAAGATGTACGACGTGCTCCAGGCCTTCGAGCTCATGCACCAGGGGAAGATGAACGGCTACTTCTGCCAGGGCTTCAATCCCCTGGGCTCGATCCCGAACAAGGCCAAGCTGATCGACGGCCTGTCCAAGCTCAAATACATGGTCGTGATCGATCCTTTGGCCACGGAAACCTCGTGCTTCTGGGAGAACTACGGCGAATATAACGACGTCGATCCTTCCAAGATCCAGACCGAGGTGATCCGGCTTCCTTCGACCTGTTTCGCCGAGGAGAACGGGTCGCTCACCAACAGCGGCAGGTGGCTCCAGTGGCACTACAAAGGAGAAAATCCTCCGGGGGACGCCAAGCCCGACGCTGACATCATGGCAGGCATCTTCCTGAAGCTCCGCGAACTGTACAGGAAGGAGGGCGGTGCCCTTCCCGACCCGATCGTGAACCTTACCTGGGACTACGATATTCCCGAATCTCCGTCTCCCGAGGAGCTGGCGAGGGAATACAACGGCAAGGCCCTGGCGGACCTGCACGATCCCAAGGACAAGACCAAGATCATCCGCAAAAAGGGCGAGCAGCTCGACGGCTTCGCCCAGCTCCAGGACGACGGCACGACCAGTTGCGGCTGCTGGATCTTTGCCGGAGCCTGGACCGAAAAGGGCAACATGATGGCGCGGCGGGACAACTCCGACCCCTCCGGCCTCGGCAACACCCAGAACTGGGCGTTCTCCTGGCCGGCCAACCGCCGCATTCTGTACAACCGCGCCTCCTGCGATCCCTCGGGCAAGCCCTGGGATCCGAAACGGAAGCTCATCTGGTGGACTGGTACCGCATGGACCGGCTTTGATGTTCCGGATTTCAAGCCCGACGTGCCACCGGGCTCGCCGATGGAACCCTTCATCATGCAGCCGGAAGGGGTTGGCAGGCTCTTCGCCCTGGACAAGATGGCGGAGGGGCCTTTCCCCGAGCACTACGAGCCCTTCGAGACGCCCATCGGCACGAACCCGCTTCACCCGAAGGTGGTGAGCAACCCGGCTGCTCGGGTGTTCCCGGATGACCGGTCAGCCTTCGGCACGGACAAGGACTTCCCCTATGCAGCCACGACGTACCGCGTGACCGAGCACTTCCACTTCTGGACCAAGCACGAGCGCATTGCCTCGATCCTGCAGCCGCAACAATACATAGAGATGGGCGAGGAATTGGCAAAGGAGAAAGGGATCAAGGACGGCGACTGGGTGAAGGTGTGGTCCAACCGCGGCTTCATTAAGGCGAAGGCCGTGGTCACAAAGCGCTTCAGGCCGCTCACCGTAAACGGCAAGACCGTGCATCACGTGGGAATTCCGACCCACTGGGGCTTCAAGGGGCTGGCGAAGAACGGCTACCTGGCCAACACCCTGACCCCTTTCGTGGGCGATGCCAACACCCAGACCCCGGAGTTCAAATCCTTCCTCGTGAACATCGAGAAGGCATAAGGAGGTGAACCATGGCGCTCCAATCACTTGATATCATCCGTCGTTCCGCAACCATCACCCAGCCGCCGGACGAGCGCAGAACCGCGGAGGTGGTGAAGCTGATCGACGTCTCGAAATGCATCGGCTGCAAGGCCTGCCAGGCGGCCTGCATGGAATGGAACGACACGCGCGACGTCATTGGCGTGAACCGCGGCGTCCTGGATAATCCCCCTGACCTCTCTGCGGCCTCCTGGACGGTGATGCGCTACAGCGAAGTGGAGATCGACCGGGGCCTGGAATGGCTCATTCGAAAGGACGGCTGCATGCACTGCTCCGATCCCGGCTGCCTCAAGGCCTGCCCCGCGCCGGGCGCAATCGTGCAGTACAGCAACGGCATCGTGGATTTCCACGAGGAAAACTGCATCGGCTGCGGCTACTGCATCACCGGCTGCCCGTTCAACATCCCGCGCCTGTCCAGGAAGGACAGCAAGGTCTACAAGTGCACCCTCTGTTCCGACAGGGTGGCGGTGGGTCTGGAACCGGCCTGCGTCAAGACCTGCCCCACCGGCGCAATCGTGTTCGGAACCAAGGATGACATGCTGGTTCATGCAGAAGAGCGGATCACGGAACTCAAGAGTCGCGGGTTCGACAAGGCGGGAATCTACAACCCCCAGGGCGTGGGCGGAACCCATGTGATGTACGTGCTCCAGCATGCCGACATGCCCGAGGTGTACAATGGCCTTCCGAAGGACCCGTCGATCAGCACCATGGTCTCCCTCTGGAAAGACGGCGCCAAGCCGCTTGCCTCGCTTTTATTTGGCGCT
>JAWOJY010000123.1:0-2505 GCA_033854515.1 Nitrospirota bacterium | reverse complement strand
CCGGCGAAGTATCGACCGGCGACCTCGGCGGCGCCGGCAAGGTGGGCACGGAGTATCTCTACTCCGACCGGACCAACATGTACTTGAATTACGTGTACGAGAACGAAACCCCGGACAACGGCATCGCTTCCAACAGAGGAAGCATAGTTTCCGGAGTAAAGACCCGCTACTCCGATACCACGAGCATGTATGCGGAAGAAAAGTACGCGTACGGCAAGATACCGACGGGCCTTACGCATTCCGCGGGCGTCGACCTGGCGCCATTCGATCACTGGAACTTCGGCGTCAACGTGGATTTCGGAACGCTGCGAGACCCCATCACCGCTGCCCGCCTCGAGCGCGATGCGGCCGGCGTGCGTGTTGGCTATGGCAACAAGGGCTTTACCTGGGCGAGCGCGTTCGAGTATCGCATAGACAAGACCGAAACCATAAACATAAACCCGGACGGGAGTCAGAGCGTGAGCACGGTGGATCGGAACAGCTGGTTGATAAAGAACGACATAAAGTATCAAATAGATGACTCGTCGCGGCTTCTCGGGAAACTGAATCACGCGGAAAGCGGGAGCTCGGGCACCTTCTTCGGCGGCAATTACACGGAAGTGGTCATCGGTTACGGCTATCGGCCTGTCAGCAATGATCGCCTCAACACCTTGTTCAAATACACGTACTTTTACAATGTTCCGACCGTGAATCAGGTCACGGACACGGTCACCTATACGGCCACCAACACAGTCACGAATACGGCAGCGGATTTCATCCAGAAGAGCCACATCTTCTCGTTGGATGCAATGTACGATCTCACCCAGCGTTGGAGCATCGGCGGCAAATACGCCTACCGCTTGGGGCAGATCAGTGAGGACCAGCAGTCGCCGGTATTTTTTGATAGCCGAGCCAGCCTTTATATTCTCCGCGCCGATTGGCATTTCGTGCACGAGTGGGACGCCCTGTTCGAGGGCCGCCTGCTCGACCTGCCCGATGCCGGAGACAGACGCAGCGGGGTATTAGTAGGTATTTACCGACAACTGGGCAATCACATCAAGTTTGGAGTCGGATACAACTTCAGCAAGTTTTCAGATGATCTGACCGACCTCGACTACCGGCACCAGGGGGTGTTCATCAATGTCATCGGAGAAATGTAAATGCCTTTTATTAAACAACACACTCAACAGGAGGCAGCCATGTTCAACATTTTAAGAGGGTTCATTCTGTTCATTACGATGCTGATGCTGAGCTTCCCCACCTACGCGGAGGATGTCTCCAGGGAACAGATCAAAGGCCTGGATGAGCAGGTTCAGGAAATCAAGAGCGATGCTCTGAGCATTGCGGCGCAACTGAATCAGCTTGAAGAGAAGCTGCTGTATCCCTCCAATACGCAGGTCGCGGTATTCGTATCGCTGGTCAGAGGCGAAACCTTCCGTCTCGACTCGGTCGAGATCCAGTTGGACGGCAAGCCGGTTGCCGACCACCTTTACACCTTCAAGGAGCTCGAAGCCTTGCAGAAGGGGGGGGTGCAGCGCATCTATACGGGCAATGTCCGGTCCGGCGAGCATGATCTCCAGGTCTTTGTCGCAGGGAAAACCCAGGGAGGCGCCGATTTCCAAAAATCGGAGCGCTTCAAGGTCAATAAGGATGTGGGCCCCAAGATCGTGGAAATATCTCTGGCCGCCCAAAGCATCACCCTTAATGATAGGTAGACCATGAACAGGCTGTTTGTTTTCTTGACAATTCTGATATTCTCTGCGTCTTCGGCACGGGCCGGTACTTTGGCTCCGAAAGAATTGAAGGATCTCTATTTCGGAGAGGCCCTTTATTACGCATTTCAAGGGGACTGGTTCGATGCCATCGCCAGGCTCGACACTGAGCTTACGCAGCACTATAGGGTAGATGAACCAGAACGCGACACCCTTCATTACTATATCAACCAGGCGGAGTTTGACGTGGGTGATTTCGAATTGGCATACCGGATGCACCAGCGCGCCGGGCGCGCCATCAAGGCGGTAATCGAGGGCAATGTCGAGGAGACAGTGCGTAACGAGGCCATTTTCCGCCTGGCCCGGATTTACTTCCAGAAAGACCAGCCGGAAAATGCATTGTATACCGTCGAGCGTATCCGTGGCGCCGTTCCCGCAAAGATTCGGGCCGATCTGGCTTTTTTGCGCGCGAATATTGCGATGGCCAACGGTCGCAATGCCGAGGCCGTCAGCATTCTGAAAGACCTGCAGAGTGAGAAAAGTCTGGAAGGATTCAGTTCCTACAATCTGGGGATTGCACTGCTGCGCGACGGACGCAAACAGGAGGGCCGGGAGTATCTCGATCGTACCGGCCGGATTGAGAGCGACAATCCGGCTACGCTGGCGATCAAGGACAAATCCAACCTCGTCCTCGGCGAAAAGCTGTTGAGTGAAAAAAATTTCGAGGCCGCCAAGAAAGTGCTCGACAGGGTGCGCCTCAGCGGCCCATTCTCCAACCGGGCGCTGCTCGATTCCGGATGGGCCGACGCCTCCC
>JAWOJY010000122.1:0-9994 GCA_033854515.1 Nitrospirota bacterium | reverse complement strand
TGCATCCTTACTCGGTGGGGATTGAAATAGACGCAAAACATGCTCATGCTGCGAGGCAGAGGGCCGAAGCATCATTGGTACATCAGGCGGATTTTTTCGCCTGGGCGGAACAGACCCAGGAGAGATTTGACGCTGCCGTAGGCAATCCGCCATTTATCCGCTATCATGGTTTTACAGGAGAAACGCGGGATAGAGCTCTTCGATTGTCGTCAAGGATAGGAGCGGACCTTCCACAATTAAGCTCGTCATGGGCCCCTTTTATTGCTGTTGCCGCGAGTTTGCTGAAAAAAGGCGGGAGACTCGCATTCATAGTGCCTGCAGAAATCGGCCATGCCAGCTACGCGACACCCTTGCTGCACGCCCTTGCGCATTCGTTCGACTTGGTGCATATCATTGCCGTAAAAAAGAAGATTTTCCCTGATCTTTCCGAAGACGCATGGCTGCTCTATGCGGACGGTTTCGGCGGCAGCACACGTACCATCGGCTTTTCAGCCATTGACCGTTTCGAGCATTTCAGAGAACCATCAGCGCCGATGCGCCGGGTCAGTCTCGACGGCTTAAATCGGGCAAACGGAAAATTAAGAAGGTGGCTTCTGCCCGGCGCCGCGCTGGAACTGTATGAGCAGTTTGAAGCCTCTCCTGACACATACCGGATGGGATCAATTGCGGACGTCGGAATCGGCTACGTGACGGGAGCGAATGACTTCTTTCATTTGAGACCGTCACAGGCGCGCGCTATGAACATACCGGACGGTTTTCTCAAAGTTGCCGTGCGCAAAGGAGAGTTTCTTCCTCCTTCCAATACTTTGACTAGAGGCCATGTTCGTTCATGGCTGGAGAACGACGAGCCCGTATTGCTCTTGCATCTCAATGGGAATGAGCGGTTGCCTGAGAAAATTAAAGACTACCTTACGAGCGCAACGGCCAGGAAAGTCCGCGAGGCGTACAAATGCCGCAATCGAGATCCATGGTATGCCGTGCCGGGGGTCGTCGTTCCCGACGGTTTTTTAACATATATGTCGGGAACAAATGTGCAGATTGTAAAGAATTCCGCCGGGTGCGTTGCCACAAACTCCGTGCATGTAGTCAAGCTTCGCAATGGCCACATCTTTACAGCCCTGCAAAATCAATGGGACAACCCTGTTACCACGCTCAGTTGCGAGATCGAAGGCCATCCCTTGGGCGGCGGCATGCTGAAGATCGAGCCTGGAGAGGCGCGTCGCATTTTGCTGTCAAGGGTGACGGCGGGAAAAAACCGGGGAATTGCAAATATCCTTCACGACGGGATACAAGCCATGCGCGCATGGCGCCATATGGCTTGATTTCATACTTGCTGACGGAATAATACTATGCCCCTACGAAAAGCGTTTGAAAAAGCAGCGCCCCGACCCGCCGACACCGCATCGCAGAGCGACAAAAAGAATTATTCGGAACGGTTATCGAATGAAGTTGCCAAGGCGCTTGCCGAACTTTTCAGAGAGCGTGGCGTCACTGAGTGCGAACCCGGTGAAGAGAAGGGACGCGAGCGGCAATTCGCGGGAGGAATAGGCGCCAAGAAAGTCGATGTCAGCTTTGCAACGGAAACTGCGGGTTTGATTTTAGGGATATCGATAAAAAGCATCTGTTTTCCTGATTCCAAAACAGGCAACTTTTCAAAGAACCTTACCAATCGGCGTGGCGATCTTCTGGCTGAGGCCACGACGCTGCACCAGCGGTTCCCTTATGCCGTCTTAGGCGGCCTCTTTGTTTTTGACAGCCGCGCAGAAGAGGACGGAACAGACCGCCGCTCTTCAACGTTGAGCAGGGCGCTCGAGATATTCGAGGGCTTTACGAATCGTACGGACAGATCGAACTCAGTTGAGAAATACGAAGTCTTCGGCATAGTGACATTCAACTCTGAAAAACCCTACCAGTACAAGTTCTACGACATCAAGACCGGGAAACAGTCGGACCTGAACGTTTTCATAAACGCGCTGCTTCAAAAGGTCGCGGAAAGAAATCCGGATCATTATCAATTTACAGGAAACAGATTGACAAAAATATAGCAAACGGCCAAGCAGCCATCGTTTTTCCTGAAGCACATCGTGGGGAAATAAGGATGTGGGACGAAGCGGGGAAGAAGTTAAGGGGATGCAGGAAGGGAAGCCGAGGATGTCAATTTTAAAGTCTGACCCTTAGTAGCCCTTAGTAGCCCTCAAGGTAATCTTGATTGATGGGCGGACCCTTGCCGAACTGATGATAGATTATGGATTGGGAACGACTTCGACGGCGAAGTATGAGATAAGAAGGGTAGATTCGGATTATTTTACAGAAGAATAACATGCTACACTGGGGATGTCTATAGGATCAACCAGTTTTGGAACTCGCTCAGAGCTTATTGACTGCTTTCTTTAGTGATCATGGGAACGTCTGGAGGTTTAAGCGCATATTTACAGGATTCAAGCCTTTTTTTTCTCTCTCTCAGCTTATCACGCACCTTGAGGAAAAGAAGCGTCAGTATCAATCGGTTTCGAGGCTCTGCGAAAAAAAGGAATTAAGCCAAATACTTGAGGACCTGTTTAGGGTTGGCGTTGTCGGAAACAACTACAGTGAGACCGGTCGTCAAGGCGAAAAACGATGGCGTAATAGATGGTCTTTCAGAGGTGACGACCAAATTCTTCTTGAGAAGAGAATAGCTATCCACAGAGGGCTGCTTCCTGTATTTTCACTCGTATAGAAGTTTTAGGCTTGAAACATCAAAGAGGATGACGCCTAAAAAAGCAGGATAAAAAAATAAGGAAAAATAAATGAGTAACAAAGAAAAGCTTCCGGATCCCACGACCTTTTATAGAGACTTTCCTTTATACCGCCCGTTTTCGTTCGAAAATGCCCAAGTTTTTGATGTAGCTGAACTGATATACTATTCTGGTGCGATAGACACCTATTGCGTCGGTTGTCAGCGGGAGACAACATTGCGGGGTATTGCTCAAATCCCCTCTGAATTTGATCGAACAAGGTGGTCATCTTTATCCGCAATGGGAGCGATGGGCCTACAACTTCCAAAATTAAAAGATGATCCTTACACGGTAACTTTGCATTGTGCTCGAAATCCGCAGCACCGCCAGCTGTTTGTGATTCTCATCCAAAAGCATATCACGGAAACAGAGGGTAGACGTGTTACAGTGGATACGATTCAAAAAATTGGTCAATATCCCTCTTTAGCAGATATAAGCATGCCGGGCAGTAAGAAATACGCTGCTATTCTTGGATCGGAGCGATTCCGAGAGTTTAACCGGGCACTCGGGCTAGCAGCCCATGATGTTGGAATAGGTGCTTATGTATATTTGCGTCGAATATTTGAGTCCCTTATTGAAGAGGCACACACCGAAGCAAAGAAATCAACGCCATGGGACGAAGAATTGTATAAAAAAAACCGGATACCCGAAAGAATTACAATGCTTAAAGCCATGTTGCCTGCTTTTCTAGTTGATAATCCAGCTATGTATTCCTTACTTAGTAAGGGGATCCATGAATTAAGTGAAGAAGACTGTTTAAAACACTTTAACGCTCTGAAAATCGGAATTGAGATTATTCTGGATGATAAACTAGAGAAAAAGCAAAAGGAAAAGAAATTCGCTGAAGCCAAAAAAGCTCTCGGGCAGGCGTTGAATGATTTGTCCAGAAAGCCGTGAATATTTCCATGACTGTAGTTCAAACATCACAAATCGCTCTACCCGGTATGGATCGACTTCAGGCCGCTGTTGAACAGTTAGCCGCGGCAGGCGTTGAGGAGCGCAGCGCTGGGACAACTTGAGCAGCCGCCGGGGATGTTGTTGCACCCGTTGCGTAGAGCTTGAGCGATCATTGACCAGAGAGAAGTCAATTACCCATGCCCGACAGAGACGTAAAAACAATCCGGGATTTGATCTACTACCAATACGCAAAGATCATTACGAAACGGGCGTTTTCCGCCTAGGACGGGAAAGCCGCCAAGGCGCAATCTTACGGGTTCATCAAGAAGACATTCAAGGAGCTGCAGGCCGGCACGAAGAAGTGGCTGGTCAATAAATATTGATTGTCTTTGCGCGCTTTTCCTGTAGAATTTACTTAGCTGGTATCGCATTTGTGTCTTATGGACAAAAACTCTCTCGATAGGATTCTAGAAGAAACCCTGCGGGCCAGGCCGCTTGCAGGGCGAGACGGACTGTGATATAGTTAGCTCATCGTTGGAGCAGGCGCGGCAGGAGATTGCGCGTATGAACGTCACAAAGGAAAAATTAGAAACTCTCGTTAAAGAGCTTCCCGATACCGTGGACATCGAAGAAGTCATGTATCGTCTCTATCTTCTTGAGAAGATCGAAGCGGGCGAGGCTGCCATCAAAGAAGGAAAGACCCTTTCGCATGACGAAGCCATGAAAAGGTTATCGAAGAAATGGCAGGGCTGATATGGGGCGATGTTGCGGTCTCGGATTTGGAAGGTATCTAGAAGAATGCAGAATGACGTTGTTGCACCCGTTGCATAGTAATTGATGTCAGGCCGGAGGGATTCTTGCTCCGGCCTTTTCATTTTCTAACGGTCCTGTGGGGCGCGGGACAGCGATTGGCAAAGCGCATTCGTATCCCTTCCGTCCGAGGCTTCCTCCTCTTGCACTTTCAACGCAATTCAGTCAGCGGTTCCTGCCCCTGATCCGCAGAACGATCCTTCCGAGAACGTGGCCTTCCTCAAGCCGTTCGTGCGCTTTTGCCGCCTCGGCGAGCGGGAACTCCGCCGCGATCGGCGCCTTGAGCCGGGCCTCGATGACGGCCCGCTCCAGGCGTTCGAATGCGCGCGCGTGGGTCTCTGCGTTGTACGACAGCATCCGGACGGTCCTTCGTTTTTTCGGCTCGGGCCATATTCCGTTGGGCCAGGCGACCCGCCCCCCGTGCTTTACGTGATCGAGACAGGCCTCCAGGGCATCGCCGCCTGCGAGGGCCAGCACTGCGTCAATCCCTTCGCGTGCAAGGGCCTTGAGCCGGTCGACTGCGTCCGCTGCCCGCGCGTCGAAGACACCGTCGGCGCCGAGCTTCTTCGCGAGCGCTGCCGCGTCGGCTCCTGTCGCCGTTGCAAGGACGCGGGCCCGTTTGCGCTTTGCGAACTGGATCGCCAGGGTGCCAACTCCGCCCGTAGCGCCGAAGATCAGAACGGTCTCGCCTTTATGGACCCGGAGCGCGTCGTCGATCCCCTGGAGCGCGGTCAACCCGGTGGTGAGCCCCGCGGCTGCTTCGAGGAAATCGAGACGCCGCGGCATGATGCCCACATTCTCCACCTTCACGGCGGCGTACTCTGCGTAGAACCCGCCCTTCGGATTCTTGTAATCAGAGGCCCAGACCCGGTCCCCGATGACGAAACGCCTCACATGCGGCCCCCTGGCCACAACGACTCCTGCGCCGTCCGTTCCGAGTACGAGCGGGAATCTGGGACGGCCGAAAGGCTTCCAGGAGCCGTCCCGCTCCGCGTCGTCCCAGGAGCCCACTCCTGCGGCGTGGAGCTCGATCAATACTTCGCCCGGCCCGGGCAGCGGCACCGGCAGCGTATGCAGGGCGAGGACGTTCGGCGGCCCGAACTTTTCCAGAGCAGCGGCGCTCATGGCTGCGGGGATTGCTTTCATTTGCAGGGCCGAGGGCGCCGAGTGCGTCGGTTTTATTATTGTGGTCGGCATGACAATGCCTCCTTTCATGGTTCCGCTCTTCGCGTAAATCTCAATTTCATTATGGAAGAAGGCGGCTTCGGAGTCAATGCATCGAAAGGATGATGGAGGATACAGAGTGACATGTGCGATCTGCATCGCGGTCGCGATTAGAAACAGCGGCTCAATAGTATGCTATCCTATTATTAATGATCAGACAGGTGTTGGCAGCGTTAAGCTAAAATCAAATAAGCCTTTTGTATTTCATGGTTATGTCGCGGCAGGAATTAGAACATGACTCAATCGTCGAGATCGGGGCTTCAGCATGGACACCGTTCTTCTCTCTCGGATTCAATTTGCCGTCACGACCCTGTTCCACGTCCTCTTCCCCGCGTTGACCATCGGTCTTTCGGTCTACCTCGTGGTCGTCGAGCTGCTCTGGATGCGCGCGAAGGAAGAACTTTATTACCGGATGTACCGTTTCTGGGTCAAGTTCTTTGCTATTAATTTCGCCGTAGGCGTCGTGACCGGGATCGTGCTCGAATTCGAATTCGGCACGAACTTCTCCCGGTTTTCACAAGCGGCCGCGAATGTCATATCGCCGCTCCTCGTTTTCGAGGTCATAACCGCCTTCTTTCTGGAATCAGGGTTTCTTGGCATCATGCTGTTCGGATGGAACCGGGTGAGCCGCACCGTCCACTTTCTGTCGACCTGTCTTGTGGCCGCGGGAACGCTCATTTCTTCCTTCTGGATCCTGGCGGCGAATTCCTGGATGCAGACGCCTGCCGGGTACCGTTTCACCGACGGAAAGTTCCTGGTCGTCGATTTTTATGCGGCAATCTTCAACCCTTCGACCCTGGCTCGCATGGCCCACATGTCCGTCGCGGGACTCGAAACGTCCGTGTTCGTGGTCGCCGGGGTGAGCGCCTATTTTTTATTAATGGGCAAACATCCTTTTCTCTTCCGCCGTTCCCTGGGCATCGCGCTGATCATGGCGGCCCTGTTCGCTCCGCTCCAGATTTTTCTCGGCGATTTGAGCGGCAGGCTGGTCTACCGGCATCAGCCCGCAAAACTTGCGGCCATGGAGTCGCACTGGGAGACCAACACGAGCGGGGGCGCTCCTTTTGCCGTAATTGCCTTTCCCGATCCGAAGGAGGAGAGGAACATCTTCGAAATCTCGATCCCGGACGGCCTGAGCCTCCTTGCCACCCATTCTCTGAACGGCCGGATTCCGGGGCTGAAGGAATTTCCGCCTGAAAACCGGCCGAATGTGATAATTCCATTTGCGACCTTCCGCGTCATGATCGCGATAGGCACGCTCTATTTTCTGGTCATGATCTGGGCGTTCTTCCTTTGGAGAAAAGGGACTTTGTACTCGTACCGGCCGTTTCTGTGGACGCTTCTGATCATCCACCCGTTCGGTTTTATCGCCGTTGACGCGGGATGGGCTACGACCGAGGTAGGCCGCCAGCCGTGGCTGGTCTACAATCTTTTTCGCACCGCTGAAGGGATCTCGTCGGTCCACGCGGGCAGCGTGCTCTGGTCGCTCAGCCTGTTTCTGATCATCTTTGCAGCCATCGGTTCAATTTATTCCTATTTCGTCTTCACGCTGATCAGACGCGGCCCCGACCTGTCCAGCCCGATTCCCGCTGTTCAGCGGTCGGCCGGCATGCGGCCCTTAAAGGATCACGAGCGGACGACAAAAGCATAGGGGGAAGTAATTTTCCAGCACAAACGCCGAATCACGAATAAGCTCCGATAAACAAGCTTCACTCGTTCGGGTACGGTATTCGGATATTCGAAGTGTTTGTTCTTCGGAATTTGTTCTTTGGGGCCCCCGGAGTACTTCATGGACATCGTCGACATCTGGATAGCTCTTCTCGGCCTCGCCGTCATCCTCTACGTGATTCTGGACGGCTTCGGCCTCGGCGTTGCGCTCCTTTTCCCCTTTACGCATTCCGAGGAAGAGCGCAGCCTGCTGATCGAAAGCATAGCGCCGGTATGGGACGCGAACCAGACGTGGCTCGTTTTCGGCGGAGGCGTACTGTTCGTCGCTTTTCCCCTGATTTACGGTGTGCTGTTCAGCGGGCTCTACATCCCTCTTTTTACCCTGCTCTACGGATTGATCTTCCGCGGCGTTTCGTTTGAGTTCCGGGCGAACGCCGTCAAGAAGCGCTTGTGGGACACGGCTTTCTTCCTGGGAAGCCTCATCGCGGTCGTTTGCCAGGGTTTGACACTGGGCGGGGTTCTATCGGGAATAAAGACGGAAGGAGGGAATTTTACGGGCGGACCCTTCGACTGGCTGACGCCCTTTTCGGGCGCCGCCGCCATTGGTTTGATCAGCGGCTACGTTCTTCTCGGGTCGACCTACCTTATTATTAAAACAACAGGAACAATGCAGGAACGCGCCTATCGCTTTGCCTTCCGGGCAGCTGCGGTCGCGCTCGTTTTCCAGTTCCTGATGATCGCCTGGACGCCCTTTCAATCTCCCGGGGTCCTGGCTAACTGGCTGAGCGCGCCCAGAGTTTACTTTATCTGGATTTTCCCGGTCATGAGCCTGCTGTCTTTTGCGGGCATCGTCAGGAGCGTTCATAGAAGGCGGGAGACGATGCCTTTTGTGTGGAGCGTTATCTTCTTCTTTGCCGGCTATCTGGGTCTTTTTGCCTCCATCTATCCCCATGCGCTTCCGCCCTATGTTACGTTTCACGAGGCGGCAGCCGAACCGGAAACCCTGCATTTCACTCTCTGGGGCGCCGCGATTATCCTGCCCGTCGTCCTCGCCTACACCATTTACAGTTACTCGATTTTCAGAGGAAAAGTCGGCGAAGAGAGGTATTATCACTGAAGTACTTCGCTCATTCCCTGAGATTCCTGTTTTGCGCCGCCTGCACGCGCAACTGGAATTTGACTCCCGCATCTAAAGCTTTGATCTTCCTGCGTACTTTTTTGATTGCAGCATAGCCGGTACCGGCAGTGTTCCGGCATCATGTTCGAACTGGATTGCTCTCTTCTCAGAACAGCTTGATTCCTAAAAACAATGATTGGATTTTGAAAGCTTCCTTCTCCGTAATGCTTTATGATACAGCAACAGGTGGATCTGATGAAACCACAGAGTACACTGAGAAAAGATGGGATGGGAGCATGCTGAGAATAAAGACAAAATCAAAAAAAAGAAACAGAAAAAGCGCATGTATAAGAGGGCACAGAGAGGGAGAGATGTTCTCTGTGACCTCTGTGGTTAATTTTTGATATCATGATCAGGGAGGCGATCATGTCAAAAGACGAAGTGTTTAAGTTCGTACAGGAAAACCCCGTATGCTTTATCGCGACGATGGACGGGGACCAGCCGAGGGTGCGGGGATTTCTGACGGTCTTGTTCAATGACGGGAATCTCTACTTCACCACCGGCACGATGAAGAACGTCTATGCTCAGCTCAGCAAGAACCCCAAGATAGAGCTTTGCTACTGCTCGCGGGACTTCCGGAAGATGCTCCGGATCGCGGGGAAGATCGAGATCATCGACGACCGGGAGAAGAAGCAGCAGCTTTTGAACGAGCGGGACTATCTCAAGTCTTTCGGCGGCAAGGTGGACGATCCGCGGTTCATTCTTTTGCGGCTTTCGCACGGCAAGGCGCACTTCTGGACCATCGAGCAGAACATGCGGGAGCGGGAAATTCCGCGGATAGAGTTTTAGTGACTTACCAATCAAATTCTATGCATAATGGAAAGAACATTTCACCGCGAAGACGTGAAGAACGCGAAGAAAATCCGAACCTTTGGGTTTAAAATCGAAAAAATTTTGCGACCCTTGCGCCTTCGCGGTTCCAAGGTGTTGCTTCCGGTTTGTGCGGATCGGGCTCAGGGGGTTCACCGCGAAGCGTGAAGAATTACAACAGTTACAAAATTTTTCTTGACAGCTTGACGGATATCACCTATATTTGCTCCATGATCATTATGAATCTCCTCACCGTTAAGCCGGTCCTTAGGGCAGCATGGCAGCTTACAGCCGTGGCTGAGGGGGGATTCTATTAACTTTTTATCAGTGAAATAGAATATCAAACACCCGCAAGGCCACGGAAACTATAAATTCCGTGGCCTTTTTTCGTTGTGTTACCGCAGCACGTACTCACCGGGTTTGACGGGAATGTGAACGAGACGAGAGGTATTTGATGCAGAAAGACGGCAAGATAAAAATTATCATCGCCCTTACAACCTTGTACGTCGCCTGGAGCTCTACCTATTTGGCGATCCGGTTCTCGCTGGAGAGCTTTCCGCCGTTTTTTGTCGCCGGTTCCCGCTACATGCTCGTCGGGGCCGCAATGTATATTTACCTGAGAGGCCGGGGGACG
>JAWOJY010000121.1:0-10490 GCA_033854515.1 Nitrospirota bacterium | reverse complement strand
GTGATAATTGTGGCACTGCTCGTTGTCTTGGGCAGCATGGTCCTTGCCGGGCAGGACAAGTACACTGTGAAAGTGCCGAATGGTCTCGCGTTCTCTGAGTTCAGGGGATACGAAGACTGGCAGGTTGTCGCCGTCAGTGAGACCGACGACCCACCAGTGATGAAGGTGATTGTCGCCAATCCGGTCATGATCGCCGCATACCGGGCCGGCGTTCCCGGCAACGGCAAGCCTTTCCCCGACGGCTCCAAGATTGCGAAGATCCAGTGGATACCGAAAAAGAGTGCGGAGTCCCCCTTTCCGGTGAGGGTGCCGGACACCCTGAAAGGAGTTGGTTTCATCATGAAGGATAGCAAGAGATTCCCGGACACCGCCGGATGGGGATACGCCGAGTTTGCCTACGATGCCGCGTCCGACACCTTCTCGCCCAACACAGCTATACAGGGGAACGACGCCAAATGTGGGTTCGCGTGTCATACGATAGTAAAGGCAAAAGACTACATTTTCACGGCGTACGGGAAGAGGTGAACGGGTACGAAGGTAATACGTATTAGTGCGTTCGAGTCCGTCGGAAGTGTCATCTTTCGGCAAAATTAGCTGGGATTGAGTATCTCATCCTCAGAGCATACTTAAACTTATAGTTTAAGTATGCTCTGAAGGTGCCCTTTACATGATTATCAAATTTGAAACAGTAATTCACGAAAGCGCCGGGATAAACCGGCATAGAGCAGGGGGTGCAAGTCCCCTACATGAGGGGATAAGCTGATCCACCATGGCCCCGACTCATGCGCGGACGATCGTGAGACCGTGCGTGAAGCGTTGACAGGGGAAGCGCAGGCCAGCCATTGAGCTCCGACATCACGATATCCAGGGCGCCGACCGTGTGTGAATATCAGGAAGGCACGATGAACAGTGGCGTTATACAGCGAGCCGCTGTCCGGCCCCCATTTTAAATGACTTTAACTCCTAAATGCGTAAGAAGTATCAATTATGGATACTGTGAGCAGACAAAATTTATTGGAATGCTTAGGGCCATAGGGGATCATCAGTCTGGTGTTCAAAGAAGAAAGGAAGGCGATGCTTTTTTACTAATCCAGAAGCTACTCTTAGTGCAGCTGTCTCTCGAATCATATTATTTTATTGAAAAGTACTAAGTTGGTTGGCGGCTTTAAATGTTTTTTTTTAGCTATGCTAAAGTCATCGATTTCAAAGTTTCACCTTCTAACATCATGAAGCACTGAAGATAAAAGGCATTTATATACAAAATCTGTTATCCTAGTCATTTCTCACTTGGTGATTTTTTAAAATTAGGAGGAAACAACCATGGGGAACAAAATGTTTACGCGGAGGGATTTTATGAGGACCACCGGAGTGATTACCGCGATGACAGCCATGGGAGGGATGCCCGCGGAACTACTGGCGGATGTCGATTGGAGAAGGCTTGTGAAGTTTCCCGAGAAAACAGATATGATAATGCTTACATCGCGTCCGCCACTCCTTGAAACTCCTTTCCATTATTTCAAGGAGCTGATCACGCCGAACGACGCCGTCTTTGTGCGGTGGCACCTTTCTCAGATTTCCACGTCCGTAGATCTGAATGAGTGGAGGCTCAAAGTTGGCGGCAACACGGAAAAGGAACTCCAGTTGTCCATGGATGACCTCAAGACCAAGTTCGAGAAGGTGACGTACACGGCTGTCATACAATGTTCAGGCAACGGCAGGAGTTTTTTTGAGCCGCGTGTGGCAGGCGGGCAGTGGAAGAACGGCGCCATGGGAAACGTTACGTGGTCAGGTGCCCGGCTCAAGGATATACTGAATGCTGCGGGTATTAAGGCAGGCTCTATAGATGTTACGTTTGACGGGCTTGATGAGCCCCCTCTCCCTACGGTACCAGATTTTGTCAAGAGTCTCGATATGGACAGGGCGCTCGAGGACGACATCATTGTTGCCTATGAGATGAACGGCAGATTTCTTCCCATGCTCAACGGCTTTCCGTCACGGCTCATCGTTCCGGGGTGGTATGCTGACTACTGGGTCAAGTCATTAAGCACGATAACGGTTCTAACCAAACCCTTTGAGGGGTACTGGGAGAAGGGCGCTTACCGGATACCTGATGACCCCTGTGCATGCGTCCCGCCTGGTTCGGAACAAAAAAAGACGGTCCCCATCAGACGGCTCAATACACGGTCATTTATCGTCGAGCCCTCGGATGGGACAGCTCTCAGGGCAAACAAGCCCGTGATTGTCATGGGTATTGCATTCTCCGGCGGCTACGGCATCCGAGATGTGATCATTTCTACTGACAAGGGGAGGACGTGGAACGAGACGATGTTGGGTAAAGACCTGGGCAAGTATGCATGGATCCAGTGGAGCTACTCCTGGCTGCCCAAAAAACCCGGGAAATACATGCTCATGGTCAGAGCCACAAACAGAATCGGAGAATCGCAGCCATTCGAGCCCCTTTGGAGCCCCTCGGGGTTCATGAGGAACAATATCGAAAAAATCGAGGTAACGGTGAGATAGGAGGGAGAAAATGAAAAACCTTTTTCTGATTGCAGTTTGCATCGCCCTTGTCATGTCAATCGGGTTCGTTTATGCCGAAAACCAGAGGGGGTCGAGACCGAATAAAAACGATGTCCACTCCATCCAGATTCCGGTGATTCCCATCGAATTGAAGCCCGGCCCCGGTCAGGACAAAGCCTCGCCGTTCTGCAACATCTGCCACAGCCTCGATTATATTACAATGCAGCCGCCATTTCTGAGAGCGACGTGGACGGCAGAAGTGAATAAGATGATCAAAGTCATGGGCGCTCCGATCAATGAAGACGATGCGAAGACCATCATAAACTATCTGGTCGCGAACTACGGCACCGGGCAATGAGGAAGAGACAATGCAAACTGTTCACGATAAGCATAAAGAGGGGCGCCACGGGGTAACATAACAGTTAGGACATCGATGGCACTGCTATACTTCATGAGCGTAGGAGATAAGAAACTGTCCATAACGAATTTGTTAGGAGCGGCATATGATAATAAAAACCGGTTTTCTCTCTCTAAGCGTATTGGCCTTTGTTTTATTTTCTAATGTTGGGTATAGTGGAGGTGAGGTTAATATGACTGAGAAAAATTCGCCCAGCACAAATGATCATGGTATTGTTACTATCAAAAGCAGACTATCGTTTTCTCAGACCGTAGAACGATTGAAGACCACATTTCAATCTCACGGTATCAAAGTATTCACTGTAATCGATCAGCAGGCGGAGGCGAGGAGTGCAGGGTTGGTTATGCCTCCGATGGTGCTCATCCTTTTCGGCAACCCTAAGGCTGGAACGCCGCTTATGCTCGCTCGGCCGCTTTCGGGGCTCGATCTACCGCTCAAAGTGCTCGCGACGGAAGCAAAGGCTGGCGAAGTGCTGGTAAGCTTCAACTCCACACAATACATCCTCAAACGCAATGGGCTTCCGAGCGAGCTTGGGTCAAACATTGCTCCGCCTGAACGCCTCATTGAGGCCGCGTTGAGTGAGAGATGATGGGCGGTTAGTAGCGTTCTTGCAAAGACAGTGAGCTACTTGTCCTCACGGAGACAGTAATTGACGAGCAGATACAGCGGACGTTTCGAAGAGCCGGATAGTGTCGACAAGTAGCGGACTGTGTTTCATGACATACTTATGATGGCGGTCAGTCAATGGCCAAGCCACAGTCCAAACTGTGCTGCGGGCATTTTGTTGCATGTTAGGATTGCATGTCAAGGTCTTGCCGCTCTGGCACAGGCTTTCAACCGGTGAGTCGAATATCCAATCATGGAGAGCCCAAGCTGGTTTAGAACCATGAAATAATAATGTCTGAAAAGGAGGTAATATCAATGAGAGGGAACCCTAAACTTATCGAGATCTTGAACTCGCTTCTTGCCGATGAACTGACGGCGATTAACCAGTACATGGTCCATTCCGAGATGGCGGCGAACTGGGGTTACGAGAAGTTGCACGAGCACTTTGAAAAACGGGCAATTACCGAAATGAAGCACGCTGAAAAGTTGATTGGCCGTATCCTTTTTCTTGAAGGTTCGCCAACGGTCTCCAATCTGAAGAAGATCTCGGTCGGCAGTGACGTATCAAAGCAGCTCGAGAATGACCACGCCGCGGAAGAAAGCGCTATCAAGGCGTACAACGCGGGAATACAGCTGGCTGGCGAAGTGGCCGATTTTGCCACGCGCGAGGTGTTAGAATACATTCTCAACGATGAGGACCACCATATCGACGGTATTGAAGAGCTTCAAGATCAGATTTCGCACATGACACTTCCCATATTTTTGACAACACAGGTCGAGAAGGAGTAAGCTGCGGGAACAAGCAGCTTGCTATGTTAATCTTGGAAAAGAGGCATACCGTTGCCATAAAGAACAACATCCATGTCCACAGATCGGGACCGTTTGCGGTTAGTGGGCTTTTGCTTTGCGGATGAGAGTTGATCGCTTCTTTCCATGAACAAAGATAAAATCGAATAGTAACACGGCCTATGATTCATGCAGTGGTACGTGATACTGACATCGCGGGCTAGTTCCTGAAGTATTTTTGACTGTCCCACCCGGATATATGTTTCGAAAAGTTTCATGGACTTTACACGCTTTACACAACAGCTGCACGTCTTCCTAACAAATTAAATTTTCTTACTTAATTTTATCACGCCATGCGAGGATGCAGCACACCAGATATCTCTTAGCTCTGCTCAGCAGATCGCCATACGCGATGATAGTATACGGATCGTGCAAAATCGCAAGTTTAATACTTTGCTCCAATTGACATTCATCTAAGGACGGACGCGGAATATATCTTTACGTGTTGGAGGGAGGTCCGATCACCGTGAATCGCACTAGAGTCCCGACGTTGGGCGCCGCAATGATCACTGCAGAATCCGGAACTGATGCATTTGCCTAACACGATACTGAGCTACTGCTCGTGGATGTAAAAAAGTAGCTGCTTGCGACCACTTCATTTGCCGAAACTTTACAGTGCGAAAAAAAATTAAGAACTGTCGGTCGTAACATACGATGCGCATTCCATGTTGAAATCAACAATCCTTATCTCTTCAAATCATGGAGAGGATCATAATTAGTCTGGGGCTTAGACTTTTTGTCGTTAATTTTTTTACGTTTACGAACCTCATGACTTTTGATACCCTTATGAAGGATCGGAGCAAAGCTTCTTCCTAAGTTGATGAGTTCTCATTTTTCGGGGGAAGATCACTTCGAAATTAATAACGTTTGCCAATACGATATTGCTCGACATCGGTGACAATGGGCCTTCAAATGGATGCCTTTCCGGTATAAATAGGTTCTCCACAGAGGCTTAAGAGGGGTCCTTAGGTGATCATCCTATGTGATGATCATATTCAAGATTGTACCTTGTGAGCTAATACTTTCATAGCATTGACATTCGTATAATGTCGCGCAAAAATTATTAAATAAACTTCTCGTTCTCAAATGAAATTGATAAGATTTCGAGAAAGGAAGAAAATTATGCTTATCAACGGCCCGTTTGTAATCGCGGGGATCCGACGAAAAGAGTAGTCGCATTTGGAACGTCTCAAGTGAAGGTGTCAGTGCCCCAGCGGGTAAGAAAATGATTCAATTTCATCGTGGTGAGTACAAGAGAAAGGAGGCCTTACATGAAGATATCAAACGTTGTTCTTGTCCATGGTGGCTTCGTGGACGGTTCTGGTTGGGAAGGTGTCTATAAGATCCTGAAGAAGGACGGCTACGCGGTCGGCATCGTTCAGAATCCGACTATATCTCTGGCCGACGATGTCGCCGCAACGAAGCGCATTATTGACCTGCAGAATGGCCCAGTGATTCTTGTTGGTCACTCTTACGGCGGAGTTGTCGTCACCGAAGCTGGCAACGATCCAAAAGTAGTGGGGCTCGCTTATATCGCCGCTTTTGCTCCTGATAGTGGTGAATCTGTCTCCTCGCTTATCAAGGATCCACCTCCTGGCGCACCTGTTCCACCAATAATGCCACCGATTGACGGATATCTATTTCTCGACAATACCAAGTTTGCGGCCTCATTTGCCGCTGACGTTGCTCCAGACAGGGCTGCTTTCATGGCTGATTCGCAGGTCCCATGGGGTGTTGAAGCGTTAAATGGCACCATCAGCAAGGCCGCTTGGAAAACGAAACCGAGTTGGTACTTAGTGGCGACCGAGGACAAGATGATCCCACCCGCTGCCCAACGATTGATGTCGAAGCGCGCAGGTTCAACGGTGGTCGAGGTCGCGGGCAGTCATGCGATCTTCATGTCGCAGCCGAACGCGGTGACTGCGCTCATCGAGAAGGCAGCCAGAGCGCTCGTTGAAAAGGCCGCCTAAGAAGTGAAAGAATCTCCATGAGGATTGCCATAAACACGATTTCGATCAAAGACTGTACGCAAGTTATTTCAAGGACTAGGGTGAAAGGGAAGGGAAATGTGAAGAAGTTCGGCAGAAGCGCAGGTTTATCAGGAATCATAGGTCGTCATCACGTGATCTTCGTATTCGTCGTACGGGTTAGCTTCGCAGCTGAAGTGAGCGCGTTCGGCGCCGGCGAGCATGGCTTGTTAGTTGTACCAACGCAAACCCCCGAACGTAAGTCCGGGGTGTTTACTTGCAGAAAGGAGAGGTGGAGCGATGTATAAGAAGAACCGCATAAAGGAAATGATCGATAAAGGTCAGATCCCGCTGGGTATGCAATGTTTCACGGGAGACCCGGCATTGATCGAGGTCATGGGCCTCACCGGGTTTGACTGGGTGATGCTCGATAGCGAGCATTCAGGCAACGACGCGCGGGCGATGGAGAGATTGATCCGTGCAGCAGACTCAGTTGGGCTCACGTCGTTCGTGCGAGTGCCCCAGGCGACCGATGAGGCGTCCATTCATCGAGCGCTGGAAGCCGGCGCGATGGGCGTCTTCTTACCGGAAATCGATTCGGTGGAAGACATCAAGAAGGCCGCAGAAGCTGCCTTCTACTATCCGAAAGGTAATCGGGGTATTTGCCCCTCGGTACGCGCTGCTCACTACAACCCCGAGACGTTCGTAGATTACACCGCTTGGAACAACAATGAGATCATGCTGGTGCCCATGATCGAGAATCCGAGCGCGCTGGCAGATCTCGAGAACATCTTCGCCCACCCAGACGTTCACATGGCAGTTTTCGCGGAGGGAGACTACGGCTTTTCTATCGGTGAGGGCATGGACCTGCTGAACGGCACCAAAACCCAAGAAGCGTATCAACAGGTGCTCGCGGCAGGTGCCAAGCACAATGTTGCGGTTATCGGGGGTCCTGTCCTGGCTGCCGATCCAGACAGCTGTCGACAGGCCATTGAAGCCGGAGTTCGAGTGTTCTCAATCGGTCTCGATGCCGTTGTCTTTCGCAGTGCCTGCCAGACGATGGCAGACGCACTGGACAAGGGCGCTCAAGGCACCAAGTTTACGCGGCCCGAAAAGAAGAAATGGGGCTTCGCCGCTCCCCAGGAGAGAAAATTAAGCCAGGCTGCCTGAGATCGGTTACATTCCGGACGGCAGCGTATCGCTGATGATCGCTCGCACATAAGAGAGCGATCTCGGAGGTGGGAGTCCTGAACGTGACCATGCGACGGGACTGAGGTCACAGCGCGGACGAAAAGCTCTAAAACCCAGGCCATTAAAGAGAGAAAATCAATGATCAATCGAACCCAGAAAGGAGAATTAGTATGCCGCAAGTAAAGCGTGTCGTTATTGGCGTTGGTCCAGACAAGAAATCAGCCGTCATCCACCGCGACTCCCCAAATCACCAGGAGGTTCCTGGCATCTTTTGGCGCTCCACACTCTGGGCGGCAACCGAACTACCTGTCAACAACCAGACGGGTGGAGACCGGGCTGCCGATGTCACGATGCGCGAACCCACCGAAAACGGCATGATCTTCCGCGCCTTGGAGATACCGCCGGATATCAAGGATCCCAAGAAACATATTGAGATCCTTCAGGAACTCAACAAGAAGGTGAAGCAGAAGTATCCTCCCACTGAAAAGGATCTCAAGCGTCATCCCAGCATGCATCGTACCGATACGTGCGATACCTTCACGGTCGTGTACGGCGAGATCTACCTCGTGAGCGACACGGACGAAACCCTACTGCAGCCCGGTGACACAGCCGTAGTACTTGGGGTGAACCACGCGTGGAGCAATCGCTCGGACAAGCCGTGCATGATCATCGGCACGATGGTGCATGCGACCCCGTGGCCGCAGGACGAGTATCCGGCGCCTGGTCTCTAGTCAATTCCGTTGAATGTCGGCGGTCGAGCTGTGCATCGCAGCTCAGCCGCCTTTCAGATCGCGATTAAGGAGGAAGTCTTATGTGTGGATTGACGTTGCAAGAGGCGGACGCCATCGTGCAAGGGGCATTAGCGAAAGCTCGTGAGCTAAAGTGTAGCCCGATGACCGTTGCAGTAGTCGATGCCGGTGGCGCTGTCATTGTGATGAAGCGCGAAGACGGAAGCGGCGTACTAAGACCAGATATCGCTTTCGCCAAAGCCTGGGGTCCTATCGGGATGGGGATCGGGGGGCGAGCGATGGCAAAGCGGGCGATGGATACTCCCACATTCTGGGCGGCTCTTAATACCATCTCAGCTGGTCGCATTGCGCCGGTCGCTGGTGGTGTCTTGATACTGAAGGAGGGGAAGGTGGTAGGTTCGATCGGAATGAGCGGAGATCTTCCCGACAACGATGAAGCCTGCTCCATCGCTGGTGCTCAATCTGCTGGCTTCGAGACCGAAGTCGGCGAAGCCGCTCTCGGAAAGCAGTAGAACTTCGAGCCAGCCTGAGTGTGCGTAATGGGTGAAAACCGAAGGAAAGGAGCATCAAATGTCCGCGCATAAAACAATCATGAAAATCGGATTCATAGGCCTCGGGCACATGGGTGCTGGCATGGCGGGGAACCTGGTCCGGGCAGGCCATGAGGTCACTGTTTACAACCGCACGCCGGGTAAGGCGAAAGGGCTGGTCGATCAGGGCGCGTACCTCGCTGCTCAGGTCGCGGACGCTTGCCGGGGCGAAGCAGTCATAACCATGCTGGCTGATGATAGCGCCGTGGAAGGAGTCGTGTTTAATAGTGGCGGAGTGCTCCAAAGTCTGCGCAAAGGCGCTATCCACGTATCCATGAGCACGATCAGCGTTGATTTGTCCAGAAGGCTCAACCAGGCGCACGCGGATGCTGGCCAGCGGTTTGTGTCCGCACCGGTATTCGGACGGCCGGAAGCGGCTGAAGCAGCCAAGCTTTTCATCATCCCTGCTGGCGCGGACGATGTCGTCGACGCATGCATGCCTCTCTTCGAGGCCATGGGGCAGAAGACCGTCCGCATCGGCACAATGGCGCATTCGGCAAATCTCGTGAAGCTCTCGGGCAATTTCCTTATCGCTTCGATCATGGAGGCGCTGGCTGAGGCCATGGCGCTCGTCGGCAAGGCAGGCATCGATCCGCACCGGTACTATGAGGTGCTGACCTCCACGCTCTTTACGGGCCCTTTGTTCACAAATTACGGCAGGCTGATCGCGGAGCAGAAGTTCCGGCCCGCGGGGTTCGCAGCACCGCTGGGAGAAAAGGACATTCGGCTCACGCTCGCTGCCGCGGAAACGCTTCGCGTGCCGATGCCGCTGGCGAGCCTGCTCCGCGACCGGTTCCTGACGCTCATCGCGCGCGGCGGAGAGGATCTGGACTGGTCTGCGCTCGGACAACTTGCCGCGGACGACGCTGGTCTGAAAGCCGCAGCGTAAAAGAGCCCGCTGTGAGCGACCAAATAAAAAGAACGCGAACGCCGGTGATGAACATAGCAGCGGTAGTAACGCAAAGAAAGACGAGGGCGGCTGAGAGAGAAAGACCATGATCAGCAGACGAAATTTTTTAAAACTTACAGGATCGGCAGCGGCCTCGCTGGCAATAACTCATCAAATTGAGGACAGCCTGTTCAAGGCTTTCCAGGCCTATGCCGCAGAGAAGATACGGGTATTTTCCGGCAGCAAGCCGGGAACAGCCTTCATTAAATTCGTCGATCCTCTGCCCATCATGCCGTTGATGCCTAATGCCGGGATGATGAACCAATACCGGATCGCGATGAAACAGTTCGCCCAAAAAATCCATGGAGATCTGCCCCCGACGACACTCTGGGGCTTTGGCGCGGACGGCCATCATCCTTCTGTTCCCGGAGAAACCATCGAGGCCCGAATAAACACGCCGGTAAAAGTACAATGGATCAACGATCTCCCTAGCACTCACCTGTTGGCTGGAGCGGTGGATCATACTATCTACGGCGCCGAGCAGAAATTTCCGGAGGTGCGCACGGTCGTGCATTTGCATGGCGGCCCGAACGCACCTGACAGCGACGGCTATCCCGAGGATTGGTATTCTCCTTCTGGCGTGAGAATTGACGGCAGGGCCGGAAATAATTACGTCGATTACACGTATCATAACGGCCAGTTGCCCGCGGCCCT
>JAWOJY010000120.1:0-4276 GCA_033854515.1 Nitrospirota bacterium | reverse complement strand
GGAAGGCCGGCCGACCGTCCGAAGGAGGCCAGAGTCACTGGCTCATTAAAAAGTACCAGTCTATTTCGCGGACTTTCGACGAAGAAAGCGCCTTTCTGCAATTTGCCATTAACCCGCCGCTTCTGATAATATTCATCTCCTTTTTTCCCGAGCTATAATTGTAATAAATAGGCAGGCAGGCTGCATGCTTCCCAATGAGAATAAAGTGTAATAATGTAAAATGCGCCTCCTGATCGAACTCATCTAAGACGTTCCGATCAGCGTAAGAGACAGGTAAGGAAAGGCAGGGTGCCGCCATGCGTATCAAAATGAACCTGAGGCGTAATGTTCCGCGCATTTTCACTCTATTTCTATTACTCGTCCTGTCGGTTTTCATCATTTCATCGTGTGGCGGTGGAGGGGGTGCAGTGGTGGCGCCGCTGCTCCCTACGGTCATGACCGTAGGCGTGCCAATAATCGATACAGTGGTCCTTAACGGGTTTAACGAATATACCGCGTCAGTCACTCCCGGCAAACTCTACAAAATCAGCATCACCGGCCTTACCGACGACGCGGACCTCGAAATGTTCGGATCAGACAGCACCTTCACAACTCTCGCTACGTGCTCCGTAGATAATACTGCGATCGCAGGCCTATCGTCCGAGGACTGCATCCTCGCCGCTCCTCCCGGCGGAGCCATCTTTTTCGCCGTCGATGGGACGTTCCTTACGACGTCTGCGGGCACCTACACGATCGATATTGAGCTGTTGACTGTAATCAATACGACTCTTTCCATCCCTCTTCCCGATTCGAAAACCCAGATGCGCGCAGGGGTCTATTCCGTTGACGTCCCGTCCGGCGCCTACACTGTCAGCATTACCGGGCTCGACGATGATGCTGACCTCTATGTTTTCGGCAACGACAGCACATTTACCACGAAGGCAACGTGCTTTCCTGACAACACATTCATCGAGGGGACCGCTCCCGAGGATTGTACTCTGAAATTAAACGGCGGCACATTGAACTTTATCGTCGACGACAACTTCAGCATGGCAACGACGGTCCATTACACCGCTCTCGCTACGCCTGCTCCCGCGATTCCGGATCCCACAAATGAAGGGACAAAAAGCGTCCCGATCGTTCTATCTTCTGAAACACCCACGATGGGACAGGTCGGCTTCGGCGGTACGAGTTATTACGAAGCAACCAACTTGATTCCAGGCCGCTACACGATCAGTATTACGGGCCTCACAGCGGATGTTGATCTCTTCGTCTACAGTGACAATTTCACGACCCTGGCGAACTGCCTTATCGACAATACCACTTTTGTGGGACTCTTTCCCGAGGACTGCACGTTGCAGGTCTCAGGAACGACGCTGTTTTTTACAGTCAGCGCAGAAACGCTGAGCGACGGGGCTGCCTATATCATTCTGGTTGAACCGGCTCCGTAGCCACGGAAGACCTAAGAATATAAAGAAACTTCATAGGTGACGGCATGTGTGTTTACGTTCGGGGGCGGGCTACAGCCCTCGAGCATATGCTTCGTTTTCCCCCCTTTCCACCTGATCTCTTCGGCAAACTTCTCCCATATGCACTCCGGAGACGATTCTCTCCTCGCGGTCGCTTCAGGGGGTTATTCCCGCAGTGTTTTATCTCGATATCGGGCTTGCAATGTCCGGATTTTGTGATAGCCTTGATTATAGAGGGTTTGTCAAATCATAGAGGAGGAAACCCATGAAAAGGGGATATAGACGGTTTTTGGTGATATGTGCGGGTATGCTGTTCGCGTTGGCGGCGTGCGCACGGTTGCAGCCGCAGGTTGCGCTCGGTCCGGAGCCGGGCGAAAAAACGGTTGCCATTCAGGCAAGCGACTTCAAATTTGAACCGAATAATATAAAAGCCTATCGGGGAGATACTATCGTGTTCAAGATCGAAAATATCACGAACACGGGGCACAATTTTACGATAAAAGACCCCAGGGGACAGAAAATCCAAAATATGGATATTCCGCCCAAAAAGACCGCAGAGGTCAAAATCTCTTTTCCTGAAACGGGCGAATACGACTTTTATTGTGACGAGCCGTTCCATGCCTTTTTGGGCATGAAGGGGCAAATTCAGGTGGTCGAGAGATAAGCGATATACTTATAAAGGGAGGGGAAATTTTCAGGGCCGGCAGCCCTGAAGATTTGCCCGATTGCGCACTAAGAGCTGTGGTGGAGAGAAGTATTATGGCAATGAAGGAAATCTATGAAGTAATTATCGTAGGCGGGGGGCCTGCGGGGCTCGTTGCGGGGCTCTATTGCCAAAGGGCCGCGCTGAAAACGATCCTTTTCGAGAAGGGGCTGGTCGGCGGCCAGATTGCCGTGTCAAAAGAGGTGGAGAACTACCCGGGTGTGCAGGGCGTAACCGGATTCGATCTGGCGGAGAAACTGCTTCATCATGGCCGGTCCTTCGGCCTGAACGTTGTCCAGGAAGAGGTCGCGGAGGTAATCGCCGGGCCCGATCTTCATTCGGTCCGGCTTGCCAATGGCGAAGTGCTTCAGACCGTTGCCCTTATCCTGGCGCTGGGCGGGACCGCGCGAAAGCTCGGCGTCCCCGGAGAAGCGGAATATCTTGGAAGCGGCGTTTCCTACTGCGCAACCTGCGACGGGTTCTTTTTCAGAGATAAGACCGTTGTTGTGGTCGGAGGGGGCGACACCGCTGTCGAGGAGGCGCTCTATCTATCGAGACTGGCGCGTAAAGTATACCTCGTTCACAGGAGAAACGCGCTGCGGGCAGGCAAACTGCTCCAAAGCCGTCTTGCGGCCGGGCCCGAGATCGAAGTGGTCCGGAACACGATCATCACTGAAATAAAGGGAAACGGGAGAGCGGTTGAAGCCGTTTTGTTCGAAAATACCGAAACGGGGGAAAGGGGAGAATCTCCGGTCGACGGCGTTTTCATCTTTATCGGCTATTCTCCCAATAATCAACTGATCCCGCCCGCGGTCCGGATAAACGAACAGGGCTTCGTCATTACGGATGAGAAGTGCGAGACGAGCGTTCCGGGCATTTTCGCCGTCGGGGACTTGCGGCAAAAGTACGCCAACCAGATCGTTGTTGCGGCCGCCGACGGATGCATAGGCGCGCTGGCCGCTGCGCATTATGTGGAGGTGCAGAAAGCCGGGGCCCCATCATCATGATTCTGCATGAGTGACTACGTGAAAAACTCCTTCTGCATCGTCGGCGCGACGCGCGGTACGGGCTTGCTGATAGCCCGGCAGTTGCTGCGGCAGGGATCGACCGTGAGAGTCATCGCGCGCGATCCGGAAAAGGCCGCCCGGCTTCTTGGTAACCGGGTTGAAGTGTACCGGGGCGACGTGACCGACCGCCGATCAATAGACAGGTCCCTTCCCGGAGACTGTCAGGCGATCTTTTTCACCGTCGATGCAACAGGCGGCATCGGCGGCCGCGCCCTGCTGGGATCGAGGGCGGCAATCCGGGAGATAACCTATTACGGGCTCGTCAATGTGGTCGACGCGGCGCTTTCAAAAAGTTTCGAAGGACGTTTCGTGCTTATGTCGGCCATGGGCGCCGACCGCTCATCGGTCGCCTGGAGCATCCTCAATGCGCTCAAACCCGGTCTCAGACGGAACATCCTGGAGAGAGAAATCTACGTGAGGACGAGCGGGCTCGACTATGTCACCGTCCGCGCCCCGATGCTTACCGACGCTCCGGCCGGGAAAGCGAACATCCGCATTACCCGCGCGACTCACAAACTCACGATCGGACCGCGGATACCCCGGGGCGACGTTGCCCGCGCGATGATTATCGCGTCCGTACACAGCGCTGCATCACGGAAGACCTTTGATTTGTTCGGTGATAGGGGGAGTCCCACCGGCGATCATGAAATCGTAGGGCAGCTCGAACTGATACCTGCCGATCAATGATCCGGATATCCATCTCGCCATCTATATCTATCCACTCGATAGCTCACCGTACAGGCCTATCATTTCCTGCAGAACCGCAGAAAGCAGCCTCGCCTTTTTTGGAGGGCCGGCGTTCAACGCCGTTAGCAGAGGCTCGCAGAAATACCAGGTGCACTTGAACGGCCTCATCCATCTCGGCAGCGTGCAGCCAAGGGGGCCGATGAACTGGCAGGGGCCTTCGGGCTGCCGGGTCTCATCGCGCACGGGAATCGGGACACCGAGCGCGTTGAGGTAAACGACATCCCCCTTCCTGTACACTCCGTGCTTCTGCCTGCAACATACGTCCGTGCAGTCCGGGCAGACTTCTTTCGTAAATGCCTCGATGAGCGGAG
>JAWOJY010000119.1:0-7653 GCA_033854515.1 Nitrospirota bacterium | reverse complement strand
AGGCCCGGCCGGAGAAGGTGAAGGCCCTGGTGACAGAAGCATTCATGAACAGGCCGAGCAGCATCACCGACAACATCAACCAGCGGGTCCGGGATTGATCGGCCCGGATGATGGTGGCCGACCAGCTTGTAGTAAACCAGACTGCGAAGATGGCCAGCAGCATCACCAGCGTTTCGGCCGCGCCGCGCCATGAGAGGTGAGCCAGGAGATGACCGGAGAGTTGCGATAACGCGAACGCGAACACGAGGTCGAAGAACAGCTCAAGGGGAGTGACCTCATATTTTCGTTCACTGTTGTCGTGAATGGATTGGGCCGTCATGTATCCTCACTTCTTCTGTTTCAATGCTTGCGATCGCCTCGCCGCACATAGTCCTCTGTCGACGTCAGGAAATACCCAATCTGCCTATCCAACTCGATACCTTTGATTCAGCGGATGCTGCACTGGTTCCGTGGATAGCGATACCCTCCAGTACGGCAGCTTTGGGGCATGCTTTTGCAATATCCTTTTCGCTATGGCCCATGCCGCTTCCCTCATGGGTACAGAAGGGGACAATTGTTTTTCCGGAGAAGTCGTAGCTTTCCAGGAAAGTAAATACCGGCATGGGCATCGTTCCCCACCAGTTCGGATATCCGAGGAAGATCACCTCGTATGCCTTCATGTTTTCAACTTGACTCGTCAATTTCGGCCTGGCTTTAGCGCGCAGTTCATTCTTGGCAACTTCCGTAGCTGCCGTATAATCTTTGGGATAGGCTGTGACGGATTCGATGTGAAACATGTTGCCTCCCGTTATTTTCTGAATCATGTTTGCGACAACTTCTGTATTGCCGATCTTTAAATCGACAATTCTGCCACTGACATAATTTTGTCCCTTCCGGGAAAAATAGGCTATCAGGCACTTCTTGCTGGTTACTTTCATAATGAAAATACTCCTCAGGTTCATTTCTGATCGATCACATTTTTCAGGTGAGTAAGACCGGATGCAGCAGTCGGCCATCCGGCGTAAAAGGCAATGTGCGTGATTGCAGCCACGAGCTCTTCCTTCGTGAGGCCGTTCTCGAATGCCTTCTTGAGATGGAACTCGACCTGTTCGATACGATTCAGTGCAACCAGGCAGGTGACCGTCATCAGGCTTTTGTCGCGCTGCGAAAGCGGAGGACGTTTCCATACATCGCCAAAAAGAACATCCTGCGTGAGTTGCGCATAATCCGGTGCTAAAGCCTTCAATTCATCTGTCGTTTTTTTTACGTCGCTGTTTGACATGGTATGTCTCCCCTTTCATTCAAGTAAGAATTATGAGGGACAGGGTGACGTATTTCCCGGTCAAAAGCCCGGATATGAATTAAGAAGAATGACTTTACACTTCTTCCTTCTTAATTCTGCCTTTTTGTATTTACGGGCGCAGCAGCGTCTTGATCGCGCGGCGCTCATCCATGGCGCGGTAGCCCTCCGCCACCTGCTCAAGGGGCAAGGTCAGGTCGAAGACCTTGCCGGGGTTGATCTTCCCATTCCACACCAGGTCGATCAGCTCGGGCAGGAAGCGGCGCACCGGCGCGGGGCCGCCATGGAGGCGGACGTGGGAGTAGAATAGATCCTCGCCTTTGAGCTCGACCCCGTGCGGGACGCCGACAAAGCCCACGGACCCGCCCGGACGGGTGGACCGGATCGCCTGCATCATCGACTCACGGGTTCCGACGCACTCCAGCACCGAATCAGCGCCGATTCCGTCGGTCAGCTCTTTGACGCGGGCCACGCCCTCGTCTCCGCGCTCGGTCACGATATCGGTCGCGCCGAACTCGCGGGCGAGCTTTTGCCGCGTCGCGTGACGGCTCATTGCGATGATCCGCGCGGCACCCATCTGCCTCGCCGAGAGCACACCGAGGAGGCCGACCGCGCCGTCACCGACGACCGCGACCGTCTTTCCCGGCTTCACATCTGCCGCGTCAGCGGCGAACCAGCCGGTGCCCATGACGTCGGAGAGCGCCAGCAAGCTCGGGATCAGGTCAGCCGAGGGAAGATCCGGGGTGGCCACAAGAGTGCCGTCCGCGAGCGGGACGCGCAGCAGCGGCGCCTGCGCACCGCCGACCAGCTCACGGTGCTGGCAGGATGACTGGTAGCCGGTCCGACAAACAGGACAGGTGTTGTCAGAGGCGAAGAAGGAACCGATCACGAACTGGCCAGGCTTGATCGTTTTGACATCACTGCCGGCCTCCTCGACGATGCCGCAGTACTCGTGCCCCATCGGCGTCGGCTGGGTGACCGGGCTGATGCCGCGATAGGGCCACAGATCGGACCCGCACACACAGGCAGATGAGATCCTGATGATGGCATCCGTTTGTTTGATGATTTTCGGTTCAGCGCGCTCCTCGAAGCGCACGTCACGCGGCCCGTATAATATTGTTACTTTCACGGATATCCCTCCACATTTTTATTATAGCCCGGCTTTACTCTAGGACATCGGTATACCGGGCCCCAGTGAAACGGGCCTTCTCAGTTATCCGTTTGTTCCTGGCCACGCAGGGGCGACAGGCCGTGTCCGCCAGCTGAGCTCGTTCCAAGATTGGCACCAATGTCGTGAACCTTGAGCAGCGCCTCGGGAGCCCGAGCGCCCTGCACCCGGAGGCTTGCGAACCCATCATCGATCTCTTTGACGTCCTCAGCGCTCAGCTGGACCTTAAGCGCGCCAAGGTTCTCTTCGAGATGGTTCAGCTTGGTCGTGCCTGGAATGGGCACGATCCATGGTTTCTTTGCAAGCAGCCACGCGAGCGCGACCTGCCCAGGCGTTGCGTTCTTGCGCTGGCCCACGCGCTGAAGCAGCTCTACGGCCGGCCGGTTCGCCTGCCGTGCCTCGGGAGTAAAGCGTGGGAACGAGAGTGACGCCCGCAGGTCTGACTTCGGATCGAACTGATTCGATGGTGTGATCGTGCCGGTCAGGTAGCCCATCCCAAGCGGGCTCCATGGCACGAACCCGATCCCGAGTTCCTCGCAAGTCGGCAGGACCTCGTGCTCAGGATCGCGCGTCCAGACCGAATACTCGTTCTGCACAGCAGTCACCGGCAGCTCCCGGTGAGCGCGCCGAATAGTCGCACCGCCCGCCTCGGACAGGCCGAAGTGCCGGACTTTTCCTTCCCGTATCAGGTCCTTCACCGCCCCGGCTACATCCTCTATCGGCACGTTAGGATCGACGCGATGTTGATAGAACAAGTCTATGGTGCCGGTCTTGAGACGCTTGAGACACCCCTCGGCTACGCGTTTGATATATTCCGGTCGGCTGTTTAGGCCGTGGCGCTGTTTTGTGACTGGATCGACCTCGAACCCGAACTTCGTCGCGATGATCACCAGGTCGCGAACCGGTGCCAGTGCCTCGCCGACCACTTCCTCGCTGAAAAACGGCCCGTACACTTCGGCGGTATCAAAGAAGGTGACGCCGCGCTCGTACGCTGACCGGATTAGCTTTATCGCGTGCTGTCGATCCGTTGGAGGGCCATAGGCCCAAGCGATATTCATACAGCCAAGCCCGAGAGCCGAGACTTCCAAACCATTTTCCCCCAATGTACGCTTTTTCATTTGTGCTTCTCCTTTTACCTAACGTATGGCCAAATGTTTGTTCCCCTGATGGTGATCATATCCTACCCCTGAAAAGACAAGGGTTGGTAGACCAATTCTGCCTATTTATTGCCCAATCCTCCGAAATCTTCTATAATTGGGTTGACAGAGCAATAAAGTCTTGTAGTATACGAGCATGGAGACACTAATGAGAAAGCAGAGTGGTAAACAAGCCCCCGAGAATAAAGGGATGGAAGCCGCACTCGAAACCATGGGAAAAAGTATTGCCCGATGGACCGACAAGAGCGACCGGATTGAGACTGCGATCCCGGGATTGACACTTGCTCGGCGGGACGAACCGAGCGAGCCTATCAGCATCCTGTACGAACCGCGCATATGCGTTATCGCGCAAGGGGCCAAACGCGTGCAGCTCGGAGATGATGCGTATGTGTATGACGCGCACCATTACTTGGTCACATCCGTGGACCTTCCCACGTTCGTACAGGTTATCAAAGCAAGCCCGGAGAAGCCGTACCTCGGGCTCGTATTGAAAATCGATCAGCGTGAGATTTCACAGCTCATGGTGGACAGCAATCTTCCCCCGCCGCATCCGCAGCAATCGAGCCGTGGCATGGCGACCGGCGAGGTCACGTTGCCGCTGCTCACCGCCTTTCAACGGTTGATCGACCTGCTTGATGAGCCGAAAGATATTCCGATTCTTGCGCCGATCATCGAGCGGGAAATTTTCTACCGTTTACTTGTGGGAGATCAGGGTGCGCGTCTGCGTCAGATTGCGTCGGCGGGTAGTCAGAGTAATCAGATAGCGCGGGCAATCGATTGGTTGAAGGGCAACTTTACGCGGCCGTTGCGCATCGATGACCTCGCAGCGCAGGTCAATATGAGCACATCGACCTTCCACCATCACTTTCGACAGGTGACGGCCATGAGTCCGCTGCAATACCAGAAATGGCTGCGTCTGAGCGAGGCCCGGCGGCTGATGCTTGCCGAAGATCAGGATGCGACGACCGCGGCGTTTGAGGTCGGCTATGAGAGCCCCTCCCAGTTCAGCCGCGAGTACAGTCGCCTGTTCGGTGCACCTCCATTGAGGGATGTCAGCAATTTGCGACAGATTGCTGCCGTAGAAACGTAGGTGAATCGGAAACAACGAGTGCCGAATCCGAAAACAGTGTATTCTTATTTTTATGTTCTCAAACTCTACTTTTTGTAATGGCCAGATTCACACGGTTGGACATTTCATAGTTTGATTGCAGACCAGCTCTTGATCTCAGAATAATCTCTTTTTCACTAATTCTGGATGAGAGATAAAGGCAGGGAAATAGTGTGAGCACGCGTTATGTCGGCACACAGCCATTCTACGCAATAAGAATGGAAACTCCAGCGCAGGAAGAATCAAACGGCACTGATGAAAAACTAATGTAGGAATGGCAATTTGAAAGCGAGAAAATGCCCGTTCAGCATTAGCAACGTCCCCATCAAAGCACTCCCGACTGACATGAAATATATCGGACGCGAAACGGCGAGAATCGAGATCGAGGCGAGAACAATCGATATCTGTAAAAGAACTTCTGCATAGTCAAAGTAGGGATCTTTGATAAGAAATTTATTCCGATCGGCCTCAAGAGCTTTTGCCTCTTTTTCGATCTCCTCTTTCTCTGCAAGGTATCGTCTCTGCTCTGTTCGCATGTCGTTAAGAAGCGTTTCATACCTTCTTTTTGATTCCGGCTTCATTGATGCTCCTCGCTCGAGGAGTTCCGCCTCCAGGTTCATACTGTTCGTCTTATAGATAAGTTCTCGAATATTTTTAGACTGGTAAAAAGCCCACTGATCTGACGCCTGTTGTTGAGAAAGCATCATTTCCTTTGCCGAATGGTTTCCTCCCAGCGAGGTGATTGCAAGCAGAACGGCGTATATCGCCGTTGTCAACGCGACCTTTCGCGTGAATGCTTTCGAGCGCATTTCCTCAAGTTCTTCATGACTGGGGACATCAATCTCTGCCATGGGCTGTCATCTCCTTAAACGCGTATGTAAAATACGTCACATCGATATCAAATTTGGATTGAACCCTGATGTCATCGGGAACGTATCTAATATACTCTTCACATATATGCGACTCAGGTGGTAAGCTTGGAATCAAACAACAAGCTTACATTCTTGTTTCAATAATCTGGTCGACACGAATATATGCCTGACTTGGCTCTGTGTCAATGATGTTGATGAGAAATTCGGGGTTAGGCGTTAGTGATTCCGGAAGATAACATACAAATTCCAGTCAACGCGACTGTTGCGAAGTACGGCGAGTATCTCAATTGAAGTGCAGAATGACGAAGATTACGATCGGAATGAGTTATTGCGGAAGTGGTATGTTGTGTGAGACCGTGAAAGCGTGTCTTTGAATCAAAAATTCAAAGGATAAAAAGGGCCAATTTCGCACGAAATTGGCCCTTTTATTTATGGCTCCCGGTCGAAACTCTCAGCAAAACTCTTTGTTGAACCATTCGGTTTAATTAATGATCCCTATAAAGAAAAATATACCTTCAATAAATTATTAGATTTCAATAACTGCTGCAAATGGGCTAAAGTTGCTACATTCCGGTATCACATTCATTTTAGAGGACGGGCGTCCAGGAGGTCGCCCTTTTCACCACAACAGAATTCTAATGAATACTCATATATTCATTATTCCAACATAAAGACCCGCCAAAGCCGGGGCGATCTCGATACAGACGTGTGAATAGCGTCGGGCTGTGAGTGCACATACACTATGCGAGGAAAATATTCCTTTGGCTACGGGACTCCATGTCTCTGCGCTAATACAGCATCTATACGCTAACAAAATCCGCATATCCGACACTTCGTTTTTTGATCTTGCTTTTCACTCGCGATATCGGGATGCGGTTCTTGATCAGATTTGTGTAAATTCCGGCGTGTGTTAGGTCACCGACGAAAACTGCTCCGATAAGGAGATCTCTATCGAGAACTAGTTTCCAGTACCCATTTGCATTCTCGTGCGAAATCGTCTCATACTTACCCTCGTCAGGCTCAATGAGGCCCACTGATATAAAAGGAACGCCTGCAATCTCTGTCGCATTCATGATGGACAGAAAACCGGGATACTTCACGTTTCCGCCCGTCATATTCATGCCGGCTACACGGCCCATCTCCAGCGCAGTGCTCCAGAGTCCGCTCACGGTTCTGGTGCCCGTTACAAGTTCCTTCCCTTCGGCTACATCTCCAGCTGCGTATATTCCGGCAATGTTCGTACGGAGCGATTCATCAACCTGTACACCTCTGTTGGTCTTGATCCCCGAATTCTTAAGATAACCTAAGTCCGGCTTTACCCCTGCCGCGACAATCACTAAATCTGCAGGGATCATTCTGCCCGATCTCAATTTAACACCGGATAACCCGGATTCTATGCGAACAATATCGGATACCTTCTCCCCATGGAGTACGGCTACGCCTTCCCGCTCGACCGCAGCGCGGACAATTTTCGCACCGCGCTTGTCAAGCCGCCCGTTTAGGATTTGCGGCAGCATCTCGATGATAGTCACCTTGACGTCAGGATTTCCTGAAAACGCGTTTCTTTCCCGAAGGGCAAGAGCGGCCTTGATTCCGACCAGACCGCCGCCGATGACTACGGCGCTGCTAGCACGATCTGCTGCGGCCTTTATCTGGACTGCGTGTACCAGACTCCTGAGAGGATATACACCCACGCCATTGAGCCCGGGTATGTCCGGTTTCAGCGCAGCACCGCCGGTGGCAATCAGGAGGGAATCGAATTGCATCCGCTCGCCAGATGCGAGCAGGACTTGCTTCTTTTTTACATCAAGCCCTATTGCAGTACCGAGAACGGAAACAACGTTTTTCCCCTGGAGAGGGTTATCAGGGTAAAGTATATCAAACTCACTTTTTTGCCCCGATATTAGCAGGGGTATCAGGGGTCGGTAATAGGGCTTAGTCTTTTCGCCGGAAATAACAATGACCTCACCCGAGGAATCATTCTGACGGATGGCCTTTGCTGCTGATATTCCCGCAGCACTCCCTCCCAGAATCACATAACGCATAATTACCTCCCAGAAAAACCAATG
>JAWOJY010000118.1:0-16842 GCA_033854515.1 Nitrospirota bacterium | reverse complement strand
ATCCGATCCCGATAAAATGTTCAGTGAGAACGACCCCATGGCAACCGGTCTGCTAAAAGAATTTCAAATGAAGATGCCGAATCCGGGGCTGACAGCCGGCGACGTCAATGCTGTAATCAACTATCTGGAAACGTAAACAGGCGCAGCAACCGAGACAAAGACCGCACCATCGATGCATACTGAAGCAAAAGAGCCGTCACTGGCAGCCGATGCCGAACGAGGGGAGAAATATTTTTCCGGACAGCTCGCGTTCAAGAACAACGGCCCTGACTTTGTATTGAAGAGCCTGCGGGTGATGAGGACCAGGATTCCCGGGAGAGTAAACAGACCGAGTGCTCGCCGACGAGCTCGATGATCATCGTCCGGGCGTCGGTCTGTTCCCCTTTACGCGGCTCGTTCATATCTTTACCGTCCCACTCTCTTATTTGTGGAGGTCCTATCAGGTGGCGATCTGGAACAAGTCGAGGAATAACGGGAAGAGGAGAATGGATATATAATTACTATATAGATGGAAGGCATCATGAAACGGCATGAAGTGGGTTGTTGCCCCGCGAGCACGGTGCTCCCTTGATGATGCAGGACCAGTTCAACCGAAATAAAGGACATGCCATCATAACTCTTTCGCCGTTTGTCAACCGACGGGCGAGAAGGGAGAATGATTATGGCAACGGCATATAACACGATCAAAATTGGAAAACTCAACATATTCTACCGCGAAGCGGGCCCGGAAGATGCTCCGGTCATCGTTCTCTTGCACGGATTCCCTTCTTCATCTCACATGTACAGAGACCTGATTGCGGCGCTACACGATGATTATCACCTTATCGCACCCGACTACCCGGGCTTTGGAAACAGTGACCATCCACGGGTCAATGAGTTTGCATACACGTTCGACCATCTGGCGGAGGTCATGGAAAATTTCCTGCAGGCGATGGGTCTGAAAAAGTTTTCGCTCTATTTGCAGGATTACGGCGGGCCCGTCGGCTTCCGCATCGCTTCGAAGCATCCTGACTGGATTGAAGCGCTCATCATCCAAAATACCAATGCCTATGAAGAGGGTCTGACGTCCCTCTTTAAACGCTTCAGACCGCTCTGGCAAGAACGGACGGTCGCAACCGGGTGGCGAGTTACCAAGACCTTTGGCCGGTCAGGCACGATGTGGCAGTACACCCATGGTGCGCGCGACAAGAGAAAGATCAGCCCTGATGCCTGGAACATGGACCAGTATTTTCTGGACCGGCCCCACAACCATTTGATCCAGCTGAAGCTGCAGGAAGACTTCGGTTCGAACGTAAAGCGTTATCCCGAATGGCAGGATTACTTCAGAAAGTACCAACCACCGACGCTTGTCGTGTGGGGAAAGAATGACAAGATCTTCAGCCCGCAAGGCGCCGAAATGTATAAGAGAGATCTCAAGAACATCGAGGTCCACTTGCTGGATACCGGCCACTTCGCTCTTGAAGAGGAGTGCGATGCGGTAGCCGCCCATATCAGGCGCTATCTGCGGACCCATGCGCTGGGGAAGGCCGCATAAATAATGCTGCAGAAGAAATAATGGGGATGACCTGAGAATAAAGCAGAGTCGTGCCTTCCTGCAAATGTTTGCGTTATAAACAGGTGACCTTGTTAGCCAGTCCTTCCGCTACGATTGCTTCTTGGGATGAACTCGTCTTTCTTTAATTTACGGACTGTATTCCATAACATTGTGGGAGATCGAATCTGTGATCTTCGTAGATAAAGATGGGTAAGTTGTCTTAAGTAATCACCAGCGCAAACGGTGTTCAATGCGTTCTACGTTAAAAGCCCGATAAAAGCATTGGGGTGAGTTGCCCCAAGCACTCGTGGCGTATATTATAGGCGAAACGGGAAGGTGTTGAATTAGCCATTCTTCAAAACATTTTACTTTTCGCCCCGAATTTATTAACACCTGCCCAATAATCGCCTCTTCGCCTCTTCGCGGGATCGCCTCTTCGCGGGATTGACATTGCCTCAATGAGGGCATATAGTCAATATCATATTTAACATAAGTCTCGTCAGGAGACGGGAGAATCCGTAGAAGGATCGTCGTGTCTCGCGAGGATCGTCACTAACAATCATCTCAATGCGGATTGCCGATTACACTAGGGCTTCGTTGTTGGGTAGACCATGGAGAAGCCTGACATCATTAAGGAAGCTGCCGGGCTACAAAGCATGACCCGATCTACAACCGGTCGCTTGATCCTGATTTGAAAATACCCTTCACGCAGAAATTCGATATGTTGACAACTTAAGAAGTAAGGCATCTAATTCTGCCGTTATGCCCATAAGGTCGCTGCGGTGCGAAGTTGACAATTGGCTAAAAACTACGGAAAAAAAGCAGGGGAATTCCATGGATACGATAATTGTTGATATTGGAAAACTGATTCTTGCTGCTGTTATTGGTGGCGCAATCGGTTTTGAGCGTGAATCTCATGGACAGGCGGCAGGATTTAGAACGTATCTTATTGTCGGCGTTGCGTCCTGCCTGATGATGATGCTCTCGTTGCACATGGAGGAAATCTTCCGGAGTCTCCCAGCAGACAAATCGGTTGTACGTGTTGACCCCGCCAGAATCGCCTCCTATGCAATCGCGAGTATGGGCTTCCTCGGAGCTGGAGCGATCATCAAGGGCAAAGGTTCGGTGCGAGGCTTGACAACTGCAGCCGGCCTGTGGTCGGTTACCGGCATTGGACTTGCCATCGGAGCAGGATACATCCTTACGGCAATTGTAACGACTATCATCATCATCGGCAGTCTTTACCTTGCTCATCCGTTAAAGGCCCTTTCTCACCGTCGATTATACACAACCCTCTCTGTTAAGGCCATCACGACGGAAGGGCTCTTGGATCGCATCAAGGGGCTTCTTGCCGAATATCAAGACCTCTCTCTCCAGTTTGTTAATTACCACCGAGACATCTCTTCGGATACGGTAACCTATCGCATGCGGCTGCATCACAGTGATGAAAGTCAAAAACACTGGTCCGACATTGTCAAACGCCTATCAGCGTTTCCTGGCATGAAGGAAGTAATGTGGGAAGAAAGCGATGTTCCGTGATGCTTGCGGAAGGGGGCGTGCCTGCTTTTCCACAATTCGATCGGCATTGCTGAGGTTTTCCGAGCCCTGCGGCTCTAGCATGTAGCAGTGCCTCCGAGAACCCGGGGTCTATGACGAGGTAAGAAATATCCGGGTGAAGTTTACCGCGATCTTTCGATTTAACTTTAGCGACTTCAAGCGCAGGATTTCCACTAACACAGCAATTCAGCAGACTGGTACATGATCACGTGAAAACAAATCCATCGACAAAATCAAAATCAATAATGTCGAGGTTGATCGCACCCTGCGGGATGAACTGCCGACTCTGTCGCGCCTATATCCGGAGAAAGAACGCGTGCCCGGGGTGTCGGGGCGATGACCATCTGAAGCCAAAAACCAGAGCCTTGTGCCGGATAAAAAAGTGTAAAATGCTGAAGGCCGCTCATTTGAGGTATTGCTTCGATTGCGGGAAATACCCCTGCGATCGGCTGAACCACCTCGACACGCGATACAGAACAAAATACGGTATGAGCGTGATTGATAATCTCAAGAACATAAAACAAGTCGGCATAAGAAATTTCATCGAGCAAGAGATGAGCAGGTGGACCTGTCCCAAGTGTGGCGAAATCATTTGTGTTCATGAGCAAAACTGCATTGTCTGTGGCTGCAAGAGGCGTTAATTGCCTGGCGCACCTGCATCTTTATCAGCATTGCGATCTGCCATGAGGTAAATTATATGCAGAAAATAGTATGAGCATGGCTAGACAGAAGGAAACCGGCGCCTGGCAGCGCTTCTGACCGTGCAATTCAACTCGCCGGCCGAGATCATCAAGATCGACATAGACGACAACCGCCTGGACGTCTCGAAAAAATTCGGGGCAACGAAAACGGTAAACAACAGGGACGGCAAGGCATCCGAGAAGGTGATCGCGATGACCAAGCGGGGCATGGACGTGGCGATCGTGTTTCATGCAGAACCTTGCATTTCATATCTGATCTTTTTTGGAACTTTATGCAATAGCTTTAAAAATACCAATCACGATTTCCTTTTTTTGCTAATATAATAAAAGAGCTTTCCTTTCTTTTGTAAGCATATTGTTTTTCAGAGTATCTTCATGTCTTGCTTTTTATTATTTTTGACAAATAGACTTTCCCGATAAAGCCAAACCGTTCGCGAGAAGGGTGCGGAAAGCGGCGGGTCTTATAAGACTAAGATGGCCGAGCTACCGAAGGAGAACCTTTGGTGCGCTTGGCCTTTTTATTTATTTGCATGACCACAAATAAACCGAAAAGGAGATTCCCGTGGAAAAGAAGACACGCTTCAACATCGCCTACTTTGTGATAGCTGTATTGCTTCTTCTGCTGCTCGAGAACTATCTCCTCTCGCGCGACGTCCTAACCATCGGATATAGCGATTTCAAAGTGCTGCTGAATGAAAATCTCGTCAGCGACCTCGTAATCTCTACGGATACCATTGACGGCAAACTCAAAGACAAGGCCCATGACCGGCTTGCGGCGCTCCTGGGCGAGAAGGACGAGAAAAGTATCCAGCGCATGAAAAAGTTCAACACCTTCACGACCGTGCGCATGGAGGATCCCGATCTCGTAAAAGAACTGACTGAAAAGAACATCCGCTATTCAGTCCGTCCACAATCTACGTGGTTCATGACTCTGCTGTCCTGGACGCTGCCGATCCTGCTCTTCTTCGGCCTCTGGATGCTGCTGTTCCGGAGGATGGGGCAGGCCGGCCAAGGGCTCATGGCCGTTGGCAAAAGCAAAGCCAAAGTCTACGTCGAGGGCGAGACCAAGGTCACCTTCAACGACGTTGCCGGCGTCGATGAGGCGGAGCAGGAACTGCAGGAGGTCATCCAGTTTTTAAAGAATCCCGAAAAGTTTCAGACCCTCGGGGGCAAGATTCCCAAGGGCATCCTGCTCGTGGGCCCGCCGGGAACGGGCAAGACGCTCCTGGCCAAGGCGGTAGCAGGCGAGGCGAAGGTGCCCTTCCTGAGTCTGAGCGGTTCGGCCTTCGTCGAGATGTTCGTGGGCGTGGGCGCGGCCCGGGTGCGCGACCTCTTCAGCCAGGCCGAGAAGCTTGCGCCCTGCATCATCTTCATCGACGAGATCGATGCCCTGGGCCGCGCCCGGGGCATCGGCCCCGTTGGCGGCGTCGATGAACGGGAACAGACGCTCACCCAGCTCCTGTCCGAGATGGACGGCTTCGATACCAAGAAGGGTGTGATCATCATGGCAGCAACGAACAGGCCTGAAATCCTCGACCCGGCGCTACTCCGGCCGGGCCGCTTCGACCGCCATATCCTGGTGGACCGCCCCGACGCCAAGGGCCGGGAGGAAATCTTTCGCGTCCACGTGCGGAAGCTCAAACTCGCTCCGGGCGTGGACCTTAAGGTCCTGGCCTCGATGACGCCGGGCATGGTTGGGGCGGACATCGCAAACGTCGCGAACGAAGCGGCGCTGCTCGCTGCCCGGAGGAGCAAGGAATTCATCGAGATGGCGGACTTCGAGGAGTCCATTGAGCGGATCATCGCGGGCCTCGAGAAGAAGAGCCGTGTCCTGAACAAGCAGGAGCGGGAGCGCGTAGCCTACCACGAGTGCGGCCACGCCGTCGTGGCAAGCGTGCTGCCGCATGCCGATCCCGTAAGGCGCGTGTCCATCATCCCGCGCGGCATTGCGGCCTTGGGCTACACCATACAACTGCCGACGGAGGACCGTTATCTGCTGACCAAGTCGGAACTCCTCGACCGGATCGCCGTGATGCTCGGCGGCAGGGCAGCCGAAGAGATCGTCTTCAACGAGATTTCGACAGGCGCCAAGAACGACCTCGACAAGTCAACGGACATGGCCGCAAACATGGTCCGGTCTTACGGCATGAGCGAGAAGCTCGGGCCGCTCTCCTACGACCGCGGCGGCCCGATGTTCCTGAATATGCCGGCCGCGGCCCGCGAGAGGGACTACAGTGAGGAAACGGCCCGCACCATCGACGCCGAGGTCCGCGCCATCATCGAGAGCGCTTATACGACGGCCAGGACCATCATCGCGGAAAGGCGGGACGCAATCATGAAGATCGCGGCGGTCCTGCTCCAGAAAGAAGTGATCGAGGGCGCAGAGCTGAAGGTGCTGCTGAAGCAGCATGGGGCCTTGCAGGCATGAGCGCGCCGGCATCCCGGCTCTTTCTTCCTTATAGAGATCACAGAATGTTTAGCTATGCCCGTGAGGAAGCATACGCTTGATCTCCTGCCCTCTTTTTCCTCGTGCTCATCGACACTGAGTTGCGCGATATCGTCAAGGCATAAGCGGAGAGCATTACGGGATGCGGTAATGCGCTTTTCCGGGCCGCCGTGCGAATGAACGATGGATAACCCGCCCGGTACAGAGGTTGTGCCGTGATATACTCTATATATCTGAGGATACATCATGAAGAATGTGCAAACTGAGCCTGAGCCTTTTGGCGTGTCCTTTTCAAAATATAAATCTTTCTTCTTACTCCTTTTGCTCGTCTATGCGGCGCTGTCCTTCGCGCATCGCTCTACGGCCGAAGAAAAAAACGAAGTTGCTGAAATTATTCGAGCCTACGGCGGCAAAGATGCTCTCTCTCGCGTTTCCGCTCTCACTGCGGAAGGAAAAATCACAACATTCATGCCTGAAGACAAGGGAACCTACTTCCTCTATCTTAAGAGAAGCGGAAAATTGCTCGTAGACATCAAATACACGAAAAGGACGGAAAAGAGGATATTGAACGGGGATAAAGGATACAGCGGAACCGATGAGAAGGTCGCGGAAGTGACGGGGCCGTCCTACAACGCCATGGTTTACCAGTACGATCAGCTTGACCTCCCCTATGGGCTCCTGGACAGCGCGTTCGGCGTAAGGTATGTGAAGAAAGACCGGCTTCGGGAAAGGACCGTCGATGTCCTGGGACTCATAGACCGGTCGGGAAACGAGATGGACATTGCGGTGGACAGCGAAACCCATTTCATCGTGAAAACGAGCGGGTCCTTCATGATGGGGGGCGAAAAGGCCGTGCTGAGCTCAGAATTCAGGGACTTCAGGAAAGTCGGGGGGATCGAGCTCCCGTTTACACTCGTCAATTACGCCGACGGGTTCAAGATCAGCGAAACGAGAATCACCAAATACACCGTGAATCCGGACATCGGCGACTCGGTCTTTTCTCCATGAGGCCGGCGCTCTACGGTGCTGAAAGGAGGATTGGCGATGGAAAGGAGAAAGGGATACGTGGTTCTGGTCATTGTTCTTGCCGGCGTGCTCTCAGGCTGCGTGAGCACGGGCGTGCTGAACGGCCGACTATCTGTTCCCGGCCAGCCGGCCGCACCGGTAACATTCGATTTTAAATCGGACAGGTCCGGTCAGGGAGGGAAGCTCTCTACACAACTGCCGGACGGTGAATTTTTTTCCGGCAGATACCTGCAGATAACATCCACGACAAACGAGAATGAGCTCGCGCCGATGTTTCAGGGCTGGGACCCCTATTGGCGCACCTGGGGGCCCTATGGATCCCCGTGGTACGCTGACGGGGATTACTCGACTTTCAGGACGAACTACTCCGGCAAGGTCATAGCCACGCTCTTCGGCGACAAGGGGAACACGATGCGGTGCCGCTTCAGGCTCAGCGACCCGCCGTCGGGGCTGAGCGGCGGGGGCGCGGGAGAGTGCCAGCTCTCGACAGGCGGCACGATCGAAGTCCAGTTTTGAGTTCCTGAGGCCGCGCAGGGTCGGCGAATGGCGGGAGACACTCATGGACCTCTTTCTCCAGGCTATGCAGCAGCGGCCCTCCGTCCGGTACGTACCGATTCCCTGCAAAAAGGCTGCAGAGAGGGAAGAGACCAGGTGATCCATGATTCCGCTAAGCGATATCGACCGCAGGCCTTCACGCTTCCCGTTAATCACTACCCTTATCATCGGGACGAACACGTTCGTGTTTCTCCTTGAACTGGCGAACGGGCCGGCCTTCGTCGCCCGGTGGTCGCTCATTCCAGCCGAGATCGCCTCGGGAAGAGACTTGATTACCATCCTGACCGCCATGTTCATACACGCCGGCTGGCTGCATATCATAGGCAACATGATATATTTCTGGGCCTTCGGACCTGAGATCGAAGGCATGATGGGAAGATCGAGATACCTGGTTTTCTACCTCGCAGGCGGACTGGTGGCATTCGGTGCCCAGATTGCAGCAGACCCCGCTTCGTTGATCCCCACTCTGGGGGCAAGCGGCGCGATTGCGGCGGTGATGGGGGCATTTCTCATCACCTTTCCCCGCGACAGGATCCGCACCATCGTGTTTCTCGGAATTTTCGTGACCATTTTCCGCATCCCGGCGGTCCTGCTGGTGGGGTTCTGGTTTGTCATGCAGTTATTCAGTGAGGTCGGCTCGCTGGTGGACAGGCAGACCGTCGGGGGGATTGCGTATGCGGCCCATGTCGGCGGATTTGTGTTCGGATTGGCTTCTGCAAGGCTTTTCGAGCGTCGTCAAAGACGTGACAACAAAGTGATCTGAGATATCAGGCCGTGACGGTGACATGAGGTGGCTGTGAAATGTCAGAGACTTCAGGAACAGGAGAATATGACGAACGTCGCAAGCAACGATAAAGCCTCCGGGAAAAACGACACCTCCTCTCATCGGAAGGAACAGACCATCGAGGTTTCCGTTTTCCTTTTCCTCATCGTCCCGTCAATGATCTTTTCGTTTTTCATTGTCAAGCAGGGCGGCATGAGCTTCGTGCTCATCGCGTTCTCGACCATCCTGCGCGATCTCGCCTTGGTAAGCCTGATCCTCTTCTTCATGTGGCGCAACGGCGAGCGTCTCGAGCTGATCGGCTGGAACTTTAAAAACGTCAGAAAAGACTTTGTTCTGGGCGTCTGGCTTTTCATCCCCTTCTTTTTCGGAGCCGGGTTGCTCGAAAGTGGCCTGCGTGCCGCCGGTCTCACGGCGCCGGCGACGCCGCTTCCGTCGCTGATCGCCGAAAAGACCGCTCCGGAGTTTCTGCTGGCCGCTGTTATGGTCGTCGTCGTGGCCCTGGCAGAGGAAACCATTTTCCGCGGGTATCTCGTCCTGCGCTTCAAGAACCTCACGGCCAGTACTGCTGCGACCGTACTCATATCGGCGGTGATTTTCTCGCTCGGGCACGGATACGAGGGATCGGCTGGAGTGGTCACCATCGGAATCATGGGTCTAATCTTCGCTCTGATTTACACATGGAGGCAGAGCCTCGTTGCTCCCGTGGTGATGCATTTCATGCAGGATTTTATCGGCATCGTTCTGTTACCGCTGCTCGGAATGAAGTGAGGCTGCAAGTAAAATTTTGGGCAAATGGCAAAATTTTTGGTCACATTAGTCACGAAGCCCATATCATCAAACGTCTTTTGGTAACGCTAAAAATCAAAACACGAACGACGAAACAGGCGTCGTCACCGTTGCCGCATCTTCCTGGCTCCGGCGTGTCTGGGTTAAAAGAAAAGGAATCATTCCGGACTTGGAAAAAGAGTCGGCCGCCCGTCACGTTGACGCGACTTATTCAATCTCTGCCTTAATAAGGAGAAGGAGGGACTATCATGAATTACAGAACATTCAATCGTTCCATTGCTCTTCTTGTTGCCGTCCTAATCTCCGTTGCGTGGCCCGCAGCGAGCCGGGCCCAGGTGAAGGCGCCAAGTAAACAGGCAGGTGTTTCTTCTTCTGCGGACGAGGCCGAGCGCTACTTCAAAAAAGCTCACGAGGATTTCCTCAAGAAAGACAGGAAAGCCGCAGCTGCGGAAATTCGGGAAGCGGCCGCCCTTTTGAAACGTGAAGAGAGGCGTGCCACGAGCGAGGGGAAGAAGGACCTTTCAGCCTCTGCTCAGGAACTGGAAAAGCTGGCCGTTGATGTGGAAAACGGGACTGTCACCTCTGTAAAGGAACTCGACAATGCCTTTGCCCGCGCTCACTACGCTCTTGCCCGGCATCACTACCTGAAGGCCTCGAAATCCTGGGCTGAGAAAGAGGCTGACAAGGCCGGTCATGAGCTCAAGGCCGCGGCTGCCGATCTGGAGCGCGGCCTGACATGGGCCGGGCATAAGGCGGAGGCCGGGACCAAAACCGTCATAAACAATACGCGTATCCTTGGAGAAAAACTGATCAAAGGCGCAGGCTGGGTGTCCGCTGAAGTCGGCAAAGGCATTGAGGATCTCGGGAAAGAAATAGAGAAACTCGGCAAGAAGACCGAGCCTGCGAAGAAGTGATCAATAAATGGGGAAATCCCAAGGAGGAAAAAATGCCGGTACCGCTCACGCGCACTTTTCTGGTTTTCGTTTCAGCGCTCGCTCTGTCGTCAGCCGTCGTGCAAAGGGCAGAGGCTGTGGACGTCCTTCGCGCCACGCAATTATTGGTGGTATGGAGGGTTTTATGATTATTGGCCGGACGAAGGATTCGACAACGGAGTGGAGGAAGACGAGGGCATGGAAAATAACCAGACGGAAAATAGAGAAAGAGGGCGTGAGTAAGAGGGAGCATCAAGGCTGCTCTGTGATATACTTTAAAAATACAGGCATCTAAGTGGTGCATCATGAAGAATGCTCGTCCACGTCCCAAAGGGGTCGCAGAAGTAACGGGATCGCTTTACGACGCCATGGTCTATCAGTACAATCAGATGGACCTCCCTTACGGACTCACGGAGGCGCGTTCAGGGTAACCTATCTTCGGAAAGACAGTTTCCGCAGAAGGACCGTCGAAATCCCGAAATTCACGGACAGGGCGGGGAAAAGGCGCGCTTGAGCGCCGAATTCGGGGACTTCAAAAAAGTCGGACGAATCGCGCTTCCGTTCACGATCGTCAATTACGCCGACGGTTCTAAGATCAGCGAGACGAGAATCATCAAATACACTATCAATCCGGACATCAGCGACTCGGCCTTCTCTCTGTACGGATGTCACGGCTTTTTGTCCATGTTGTGAAGTCAAAGATTACCTATTCTGTCATTCTGAGGCCACGCCGAAGAATCTCATATTTCCGATATGTTGAGAGATCCTTCGCGTTGCTCAGAGTGACAGTTCCGGACTTTTTATGAGACCATCCTTGCACAACCGCAGGGCCGGATCATGTTCCGGAAGCCTGGGGGGAGTCTGGTGGGAAACAAACCAATCGGGACGATGCTCCTCGTTTTTTCGTTCCTTGTTCTCATAAGTGGATGCGCGAGCTTTGAGCCCAGGCCCCTTTCCCCCGTCGGCACCGCCAAGGCATTCGAAGCCCGCACGCTGGATAACGCCGGGCTCAGAGAGTTTATGCAGCAGAACCTCAAGCGCGAGGTTGCACCCTGGCCGCCTGCGGCATGGGATGTGAGCATGCTTACCCTTGCGGCCCTCTATTACCACCCGGATATGGACGTGGCGCGCGCCCGGTGGGGCGTTGCCGAAGCCGGAGTGGTCACGGCCGGCGGACGTCCGAACCCCAGCGTGGGCATTAGTCCCGGATACGATTTCAACCCGCCGGGCGGGATTTCTCCGTGGATTTTTTCCTTTTCTCTTAATGTTCCTCTTGAGACAGCGGGAAGGCGGGGCTACCGCATTGCCCGCGCGCGGCATCTGTCGGAAGCTGCGCGCCTGAACATAGCGGCCGCAGCGTGGCAGGTACAGAGCAGATTACGGGCGCGTCTGCTCGACCTCTACGCCGCGGAGAGGTCGGAAGACATCCTTGGCAAGCGATCAACAGACCTCGAGGACCTCGTGACGGCGGAAGAACATCTCTTTGCCGCCGGGGAAGTGTCCCGGTTCGAAGTAACGCAGGCGCGCATTTCACTGGATGAAACGTTGCTTTCCCTGAAAGAAACGCAAAAACAGCGGGCCGAGTCGCAGGCCGGCCTTGCCGATGCGCTCGGCCTCCCTCCCTCCGCCCTCGAAGGCGCAAACGTATCTTTTGATCTGTTCAGCCAGCTTCCCCCAATGGCGGACTGGCCCGTCGATAAGCTCACGCGCACGGCGTTGTCCGGACGCGCGGATATTCTGGGCATGCTCGCTGAGTATGCCGCTGCTGAGTCGGCCCTCCAGCTCGAGATCGCCAGGCAGTACCCCGACGTCACGATAGGCCCAGCTTATACCTGGGACGAGGGGGAAAACAAATGGTTCCTGGGGATATCCCTTCCTCTTCCGATCCTTAACAGAAACAAGGGACCGATTGCCGAAGCCGAAGCCCGGCGCAAGGAGACGGCGGCGCGCTTTATCTCCCTTCAGGCCAGGGTAATTGGAGAAGTCGAGCGTACGCTGGCAGGCTATGATGTCGCCCTTCAGAAACTCAAGACTGCCGTAGCCTTGCTCGAAAACAAGCAAAAAGCCCTCCAGTCGGTGCAGCAGATGTTTCAGGCCGGAGAAGTGGGCAGACCCGATCTTCTCAATGCACGGCTGGAGTACTCGTCGGCAGAGTTGGCGAGGTCGCAGGCGCTCGTGGAGGTTCAGCGGTCTTTGGGTCTCCTTGAAGACGCGGTGCAGCGCCCGCTCGGGCCTTCGGATGAGCGGCAGGCTGTCCCCGGCGCGGTTCTTGGAAAAGAGAGAAACAACCAATGAGACGTACGTTTTCCTTTCATAAAATAATTTCCCTGGTGCTTTTGGCGGCCCTCGGTGCTGTTTCGGCCTCCGCATGTAAGAAAGAGGCCGGAGAGACCGAACAAAAAGGTCCGGCCGCAGCGACGGCTCGGGGTGTCGTCATCATGAATACGGCAGCACAGGAGCAAGGGGGGATCGCTGCCGCTCCCCTTCAGCCCATGACGTACAGGAAGAAAATACAGGCCTATGGCACGGTGATCGATCTCCAGGAACTCTTCGCAGCGAGAAACCGTGTTGCCGAGGCAAAGGCCGAGGTGGAAAAAACGCGCGCCGGCCTCGAGGCCTCGCAAAAAGCCTATGAGCGGCTGAAGACGCTTTATGGAGAAGCGCAGGACGTGTCCGCGAAATCGCTCGAGGCGGCCGAGGCTGCTTGGCAGTCCAATAAGGCCGCGGCCAGCGCCGCACAGGTCACTTTGGAGGCTGTGGAAACAAGCGCGCGGCAGCAGTGGGGAAATGTCATCGCCGCATGGCTCATCGAGGCATCTCCTGACCTCGACCGGTTGAGCAGGCGCCAGACCGTCCTGGTCCTTCTTACGCTCCCGCCGGACGTTGCCGCCGCTTCAGGCCCGCGGACCGTCATGGTCAGGATCGCAGAGGGAAAATCAGTGCCTGCGCAACGTGTCTCAGCATCGCCGCGCACGGACCCGCGCATCCAGGGGATGAGTTTTTTCTACCTCGCCCCTGCCGGGCCGGACCTCGTCTCCGGGATGAACGTCGAAGCGTCCATGCCGTCCGGCCCCCGCGTGAAGGGCGTTTTTATTCCCGCTCCGGCCGTTGTCTGGCAGCAGGGACGGGCATGGGTCTACGTCCAGGAAGGCGGCGACCGGTTCGTTCGCCGTGAAGTCCCGGTAGAAAACCCCGTAAAGGACGGCTATTTTTCGGCAAAGGGTTTTACAGCAGGAGAACGCATTGTGGTAAAGGGCGCGCAGGTGCTTCTCTCTGCGGAATCCCTGCCTGCCACCAGGCATGAAGAAGAGGATTGACAAATTTACCGCAAAGTCGCAAAGAGCGCGAAGAACTGCATGATTTTCTGTTTTAACTTCCAAACTCTTCGCGTCTTCGCGCCTTGGCAGTTCGATATTTTTAGCTCCGGCTTGTTCGGGTTAAGACATGAATAACGATCACACCGGCATATTGAGCGCCATCGTCCGCTTTTCCCTGCGCTACCGCGGCGTCATCATCGCCCTGGCCTGTTTGCTTGCGGGTTACGGCATCTATACGCTGACCCAGGCGAAGTACGACGTCTTTCCCGAGTTCGCTCCTCCTGAGGTCGTTATCCAGACCGAGGCCCCGGGGCTCGCTCCCGAACAGGTCGAGGTCCTCGTCACCCGGCCCATCGAAAACGCCGTGAACGGCGTGACCGGCGTCTCATCGCTCCGGTCAAGCTCCCTTCAGGGGCTCTCATCGGTCACCGTAGTTTTTCAACAGGACAGCGACATCTACCGGGACCGCCAACTCGTTGCCGAACGCCTGTCCTCACTGGCGGGAGAGCTGCCGCAAGGGGTCCAGGCGCCGGTGATGACTCCCCTCACCTCATCGACAGGCGTGGTGCGGGTCATCGGCCTGACCTCGGAAACGCGCTCCCTCATGGAGGTCCGGACCATCGCGGACTGGACCGTGAAGCCGCGGCTTCTCTCCATACCCGGCGTGGCGGGAGTGGTCATTTTCGGCGAGGGCGTGCGGCAGGTCCAGATCCAGGTCGAGCCCGGCAAGCTTATTGCCCGCAACCTGGCCATCGAGGACATTCTTGCCGCGGCACGTAGGGCCACGGGCGTCCGGGGAGCGGGCTTCATCGAGAACGAAAACCAGCGCATCGTCCTCCGGACGGAAGGGCAGTCGCTCTCTGCCCGCCAGATTGCGAAGACCGTCCTTCTTCGCCGTGGCGGCGCCAATGTGCTCCTCGGCGACGTTTCCCGGGTCATCGATGCCCAGGAGCCTCCTATAGGAGCCGGTCTGATAAACGGACAGCCGGGCATGGTCATTCTGGTCCTGGGGCAGTACGGCTCGAACACCATCGAGGCCTCCCGGGGCGTCGATCTGGCCCTGGACGAACTCCGGCCCGCGCTTGACCGCGAGGGCGTTGTCCTTCACCCGGACATTTTCCGGCCCGCATCCTTTATCCGGACCGCTCTTCAAAATATCAGGTCATCTTTGCTTATCGGCGCCGGTCTGGTCGTTGTGGTCCTCGTTCTCTTCCTGTTTAACATGAGGACAGCGGCAATCTCTCTTACGGCCATTCCGCTCTCCCTGCTCGCGGCAGTCACTGTCCTCGAGCGACTCGGCCTGAGCTTGAATACGATGACCCTGGGCGGGCTCGCCATCGCCACAGGGCAGGTCGTGGACGACGCGGTCATTGACGTGGAAAATATTCTGCGGCGTCTCCGCGAGAACCGCGGTCTCGAAAATCCGCGGTCTGTTTTTTCCGTGGTCCTCGACGCTTCGCTCGAAGTACGGCACCCGGTGGTGTATGCGACCTTCGCCGTGGCCCTCGTCTTTGTCCCCGTGCTGACCCTGTCCGGGCTTGCGGGCAGGATCTTTGCGCCTTTGGGCATCGCCTTTATTACAGCGACCCTCTTTTCCCTGTTCGTGGCAATGACGCTCACTCCGGCCCTGTGCCTCGTTCTCCTCGGCAGAGGCGTTCCGGAAAAAGAGCCCCCGTTGATCCGGCGCCTCAAAAGCAGGTACGAGTCCCTCCTGCGGCGAATCGAAAAGTATCCGCGGCTCGTAATTGCCTTTGCGGCCGCGCTGACCCTTTGCGGGATTGCCGCCATTCCCTTTCTCCATGGCGAGTTCCTTCCCGAGCTGAGGGAAGGACATTATCTCGTCCATATGGTCGCCGTTCCGGGGACCTCGCTGGAGGAATCCCTCCGCCTGGGGGACGCGGTAACGAGCGAGCTTCTGAAAATCCCTTACATTCGCGTGGTCGCGCAAAAAGCCGGCCGGGCCGAAGCAAAGGGGACGAGGGGCACGAACGCGAGCGAGTTCGAGGTCGATCTCAAATCCCTCACGACGGCAGAGGCCGCAGCCGCGCCTTCTCAGATCCGGCGCAGCCTCGAAGGAATTCCCGGCGCGACCTTCTCGGTGAACACCTTTCTGACCGAACGAATCGAGGAGACCCTTTCCGGATACCGCTACGCAGTCGTAGTCAATATCTTCGGAAACGACCTCGACGTGCTGGATCAAAAGGCCCGCGAGATCGCCGCTGTATTAAGCAGGGTCCGCGGGGCCGTGGACGTCCAGATACAGTCTCCCCCTGGCACGCCGCAAGTCGCGGTCCGTCTGCGGAAAGACGACTTGATGAGGTGGGGCTTTGACCCGGTCGATGTCCTGAATGGTGTGCGCACGGCCTACGAAGGCGAAACCGTGGGCCAGATTTACGATAACAACCGGGTCTTCGATGTTTCGGTGGTTCTCGATCCGGCCCTCCGGAACAGCACCGCCGAAATCGGGGCACTGCCTCTTCGCAGTCTTGACGGCGCGTACATCCGCCTCGGGCAGCTTGCCGATATCTCCGGGACCTCGGGACGCTCCGTGGTTCTTCACGAGGGCGGCAGGCGGGTGCAGACCATTACCTGCAATGTAACTGGCCGGCCGGTCAGCTCCTTCGTGAGCGACGCCCAAAAACAGATTTCCGCTGCTGTTTCGCTTCCCGGCGGGACCTATCTTGAGTTCAGCGGCACTGCAGCGGCCCAGGCCCGGTCCCGGCGTGACCTGCTCGTCCGCTCGCTGCTGGCAGGCGTCGGGCTCGTCTTGCTTTTGTCTGTGGTCACGGCCGGCTATCGCAATCTGCTCCTCGTTTTGCTGAACCTTCCCTTTGCGCTTGTGGGCGGCCTGCTGGCCGTGCTCGTGACGGGTATAGGGCTTTCCCTCGGACCGCTCGTAGGATTCGTGACCATCTTCGGCATCACGCTGCGAAACTCGATGCTCATGATCTCGCACTATGAACACCTGGTCTCCGTGGAAGGCGCTTCCTGGGGAGCGGAAACGGCGGTCCGGGGCGCCTCGGACCGGCTTGCGCCGATCCTCATGACCGCCCTGGTCACGGCCCTGGGCATGCTCCCGCTCGCGCTCGGCAGCGGCGCCCCCGGCCGCGAGATCGAGGGGCCCATGGCAATCGTGATTCTCGGAGGTCTGTTCACCTCGACCGCTCTCAATCTTCTCGTGCTGCCCACGCTGGCGCTCAGGTA